>NZ_JCAKMZ010000003.1:0-151915 GCF_059515865.1 Acinetobacter sp. CY73
TATATTGCCCAACTAATTTCTGGTTTAATTCAGTCGGTTCAAGCATATAAATACATTTGTCATAGGTCAGGGTTAGATTCTTGGTGACCTTACGCGGTTCCTGCCAGGTAAAAATATCATCCAGTTCAAGATCAGATTCGGTTAAGGGCCGATGTAAATTCTTTGAGTTTCTCGCACATTTGGCGAACCTCTGATTGAAATGCTCAATAAAGCAGGGTAGCCATGCATTGGCTTCAGCAATCGAACCGATGCCTTCTAGGCGCATCTCCTTGATCAAACGGTCCTGAAGGGTTCTATTCGCTCGTTCTACGCGGCCTTTGGCCTGTGGTGAGTTGGCGAAGATAATATCAATGTTTAACTCGTTCAGAATCCGCCCAAATTGCGTGATCTTGCTGTCTTGGCTCGATTTCTGATTGACTCGGAATACCGAGTGTTTATCGCTATAAAAGGCCAAGGGCTTCCCATATTGCTCAATGTAGGCTCGGGTTGAAAGCATGTAATCAAAGGTCGTTTCCGCTTCACAAAAGCGCAGATGCAACAGCTTTCCAGTGGCATCATCGATATAAACCAGCAAGCAGCATTTGGCGGCTCGGCCTTCAAACCAGTCATGATATGAGCCATCAATCTGAATCAGCTCACCCAAGCAATCCCGGTTATAGCGTGGCTGATATGGGCGTTTTAGACGTTTGGATCGCGGAATCCAGAGCTCATTTGCAGTCATCCAGCGCCGAAGCGTTTCTACAGGGATATTCAGGTCAAACATGCTGCTGAGCTTCTCATGCGCCAAGGTGGGTCCAAATCCGAGCAGATGTTCAGAAATAATGGAAAGGCACTTTGATTTTAATAACTCATCATGGCGATGATGACCCGGGTGACCACGACTGGCATGCGCCAGACCTGAAACACCGTCTTGATGGAGCTTCTGCAATAACCGGGTAATTTGACGAGTGGAAAGATTCAGGATTTCAGCAGCACGGACTTGGGTAATACGATGATCTCGAACCTCTTGCAGAACTGCAAGACGTTGAATTTCTTTATCAGACATAGTGATCAGCATCTATATTTTATATCCAGTCCATGATGATAAAAACCATCATAAACTAGACATTTTTATTGGTGAGAATATAGACAATTTAAATGGGTTCTAACACGAGAATTTCGCGTAACGCCCATTATGTTAAATCGAACTGGTTAATCGCAATATGTTTATTCCATTCGATCTGAAAATCATGTACCAATTTATCTAATTTTGTAGCCTTCAAATTATTAATTAATAATTGTTGTGCTTCAATGAATGCCTAATCCAAAACTTGGTTTACGACGAATTCAATCAAACAATCATGTTGAGCGCTTTAATGCCACATTAAGAAATCGCTTGGAAATCTTGACACGAAATACTTTAAGCTTTTTCAAGAATTTGCATCTATTTTTTATTGAAATATAATTAGGATATAAAAGATAGCTGGTAGCACTTCATATTTGACCACCAACTTTTAATTTATTAAAGAATACGCTAACTTATTATTCTAATAAATTTTTGAAAATTATAGGGGTTAATTGTTTCTATAGTTTGAGGAGTAAGCTTCTGGTGTGAAATCCACTGTTGCTCGTCCATTTGTTGAAAATGTTTAGAAGAAATGGTGTATAAATAACCTAACTTATTCCATTTAACTGTAGTTTTATAAAGATAAACATAAAATTTATTTTGCTCTTGTCTAATCTCAAATTTTGCATTGTCTGAGTGCCCAACATATGTGATTGCAAATAGTGAAGCTATGCTTTTTTCAGCAGAGGCATAAATACCGAATAAGTTATCTTCAGATTGAAATCCTACAGCTTGTTTTGGTTCTAGAACTTTTAATAAAAACCTAGAACCATGATATAGAAATTGTGGTTTCATTCTATTTAACCCGAATCGCGGATAAGGATTTTTCTTTAAAATCATAAGCTCAATGTAATTTTATGATTAGTTTTTAGTGTTATCAGACCAAAGAATAGACTTTTTTATGCTCAAAATGATGGATAAGTCTCAAGATTAATAATCTCATTTCTTTAAGCAGGATTCGGGTTATTTATTCTTTTTTAAGTTAATTAATCCTAACTCATAATGTGGCCATTTTTGTTTAGTTTTAATGTTATTTA
This sequence comes from Acinetobacter sp. CY73, assembly GCF_059515865.1. Taxonomy (NCBI): domain Bacteria; kingdom Pseudomonadati; phylum Pseudomonadota; class Gammaproteobacteria; order Moraxellales; family Moraxellaceae; genus Acinetobacter; species Acinetobacter sp. CY73. The sequence goes on from NZ_JCAKMZ010000003.1 coordinate 2,143, forward strand.
ATCCGAATCACAGATAAGAAACTAACTTGAAAAATAAGAGGATTAAAGCTATCAGTTAAATTACCATACCTAACTCATAGCTCTAGATCCATGTTTAGGACATTATTTTGCTTAATTAAGGCTAATACAAACAATATTTATGGATTGATTCAACAACTCTATCGGTCTGTAAAAATCAGCAGATTCAACGCCATAAATCCCTAACCAAAATTGTATCTCGTTGTAAAAGTTTGATGGGGTGGTTTTATGGCTGTAAGTTACATAGTGCGATGAATCAATGTGGTGAAATAGCTTGTTCAGCCTTTCATTTTTATTCTCTCAATAGTTTTTCTAAAATTAAAATAATACACCTTATGCGAAATGATATTTTTTATTTTATATAAATCATAGTTTTATCATATATCAAAAAGCCCAGATCTACCGATCTAGGCTTTTTTTGATTTTCAACATTACACGACTGATATCTAAGTACTGGTTCACGATTTTAACTAGACTCATTAAACAATAATTCTGTGATTAGTCCACTGCTTCATTTGTCACTCTTAAAACTTCCTCAAGCGTACTTTTACCTGCAAGCACCTTTCTCAAACCATCATCACGAATCGATGTACTTTGATTTCGAGCATAGGTTTCCAACTCATACTCAGCCGCATTGCCATGAATCAAACGGCGCATTTGATCGTCTACAGGCACAATTTCATAAATCGCAGTACGACCACTAAAACCTGTATGCGAACAATGCTCACAGCCTTTTGGACTTGGAAGCTTCAATTCTTCAGTTAACTCTAAATTTTTAAATAGCTCTTTTTCAAAGGCATCTGCTTCATGCCATGTATGGCAATGTGGGCATAGCGTTCGAACCAAGCGCTGTGCAATGACTCCGATCAAGGAGCTTGCCAACAAGAATGGCTCAATCCCCATATCTTTTAGACGAGTCACAGCACCAATCGCAGTATTGGTATGCAGTGTAGAAAGAACCAAGTGACCTGTGAGTGATGCTTGGACTGCAATTTCAGCCGTCTCCAAATCACGGATTTCCCCCACCATCACTACATCAGGATCCTGACGAAGCATGGCTTTTAAAGCACGTGCAAAAGTCATATCCACTTTATTATTAACCTGCGTCTGCCCAATACCTTCTAATTGATACTCAATCGGATCTTCAGCAGTCAGAATATTTTTAGAGCCATCATTTAAGTCAGACAAAGCAGCATAAAGCGTGGTGGTTTTACCTGAACCCGTAGGTCCCGTCACCAAAATAATGCCATGCGGTCGATGCACCAAATGGGTCAGACGTTCATAGTCATCTTTCATTAGACCCAAATGGGTCATATTTAAACGCCCCGCTTGTTTATCCAGTAAACGCATCACCACACGTTCACCATGTGAAGAAGGCAATGTCGATACACGCACATCGACTTCACGACCTGCAAGTCTTAAAGAAATACGGCCATCTTGAGGTACACGCTTCTCCGCAATATCCAGTTTTGCCATGACTTTAATACGTGACACAAGGAGGGGCGCAAGCTCACGACGAGGTTGCACAATTTCACGCAGTTGACCATCTACACGTAACCGCACTGAAAGTTTCTTTTCGAATGCTTCAATATGAATATCAGAAGCTCCCACACGGATTGCCTCAGACAATAAGGCATTGATCAAACGAACGATGGGTGCATCATCCTCTTGATCCATGAGATCTTCAGTTTCAGGCACTTGATCGGCAAGACTGAGCAAATCGGGATGATCTTCAAGTCCCGCAGCCACTTGCTGTGACTCGCCTGTCTCACCTGCATAACTTGAAGTCAACAATTGATTAAAATCTTGGTCAGAATTAAGCTGATGATGGGCAACTCGACCTACGAAACGTCGTGCTTCTTGAATCGCAGTTAAAGTCGTATCTTGACGGCGAACAATAAAAACTTGATCACCCTCATAACGTAACAAAACGCCATGCTTTTTTGCAAAACTATACGGAATTTGTAGTTGTTTAAGTACTTGCATTACAACTTATGATGATGATTTAGGTTAATTTGAGTGTACTCTAAGCACATCTTAGCGTGAACCAGTTTTTTGAAAGAATTTAAATAAAGGATGAGTGACTTTGTTTCAAAATGATCAATTCGAATCTGAAGTTACAGATTTTAAGTGGTGGGGCGAACAACAATTTGAACTGAATCAATCCAAGGCATGGAAATTCGGTTCTTTGTTGGTGAGAGTGACGCGCAGTTTACAAGAATGGCGCTTGGAATATTTTCGTCCTCAAGTTCAATACGACTATGAACAAACTTGGCACCGTATAGAGGATGTGAATTTTGCATTTCCACAGCCGGTTCATGTCGAACGCTATATGTTTCGAGAAACCAGTCCAAGTTTTCAACTGATTCCCAGACTAGCTGATCGCTCAGTGGTGATTCGCCCTGTAGATCCGATTTATATTCCTGCTGGACAACGCGGTACACTCTATATCAGTACACCACTGTGGATTTCAGGTTTTGCACAAGGTCAAAAAAATCCTTTATTTGATATTCCTGTCATTCAACCCAAAGATACTTGGTTTGGTCCAGATCATCGTAGTGGTGACATGTGTTATGCCACCTCTGTCGATGGACGTACCGAGTTGAAACAACTTCGCCCTCGTGCGTTTCGTGCGGTGACGCCGATTGATTTCCATAATGTCAGTAACCATCAGCTTCGTTTCGACCGTATGAATGTTCCAGTGCCTGCCCTTCCACTATTTTTTAGTGAAAGTACTACTCGACTATGGACATCACAAATTAAGGTTATCCATGAAGGAATGGACCGTCCAGCGCGTATTCGAATTGAAAATAAAACGCCTCCTTTGGCTGGAGAAGTGACTTATATCAATCAAGCGCGAGCACCGGGTGGTGTTTTATTTAATATGTTTGATTCATTCTTCTAAGGAGGCAACATGGCAGATAGTCTTACTAAAACCATTGCAGACAGCCTCAAAAGTATATTTACCAATATCAATACCGATCGCCTGACTGAAATTATCATTGCGATCGTCCTGTGTTTTATTGGTTTTTTGTTTGCTCGCGTGGTATCAAACACTTTCATCCGTACCATCGGTGCGAAGTTTAATGCCCATCAGCGCTTAGTCTGGCGTCGGGGTATTTTCTACTTTATTTTTCTCATTTTCGTGATGGCAAGCTTAAAAGAAGCCGGATTTAAACTCAGCGTCTTTCTCGGTGCTGCGGGTATTTTAACGGTTGCCTTAGGTTTTGCCTCGCAAACGTCTGCAACCAACTTAATCAGCGGTTTGTTCCTCATCGGTGAAGGCTCATTTGAGATTGGCGATACCATTCAAATTACTTTGATTCGTGGACATACCATTGAAGGTGAAGTGATTTCGATTGATTTATTGTCTGTGAAGCTTTTGACACAGGACAATGTCTATGTTCGATTGCCGAATGAACAGCTGATTCGAGCCCCTGTACACAACTTATCGAAGTTTCCTATACGGCGAATTCCGATTACGCTTGCAATCAACTTTCATGAAGACATCATTAAAGTACGTGAAGTTCTACTCAAAGTTGCGGCATCTTATCCATTGGTTCTTGCCGATCCGAAACCCGCAGTAACAGTAACTGCTTTTCGTGAATCCTCTATCGAATTGTTATTCGCAATTTGGTGTCAACAAGAGAACTTTTTAAAAGTTCGTGATGAAATGCAAGAACGTATTCGAAATGGTTTTGTGGAAAACCAAATCGAGATTCCTGTACCTAAAATGGGCTTTGTGGATCGTCCATCTCAGCAACTGTTGCAAGACGAGGAAATTGATCAATATGCCAATCAAAAAGAAATCGACCGTGAGCCGAAATTAAAATAAAGACCAATAAAAAGTACATCCAGTCTCTTCGTGATTAAGGAACTGGATGTACTCAATTAAATACTTTAAGTTCTTATCAACTCTTAATCCAAATGCTTTGGATGCTCTCATTCTTTGTCTTTATGACATCATCACATTAAACTAATTCGCTTCATGTTTGATGACTTGCTCACTTTCTGGAATCGGTGCGATATAAGCAATCATCAACATCACCAAGCCTGCCCCTAAGAATGATATGACTCGTGTTAGTGTTCCGATATGTGACAAATCAAACAGCACCAACTTCAAGGTCACAATAAATAAAATACTTCCACCTAAAATCCACACGGAACGGATTTTTTTTCGACTGGCTAGGCTCATGGTGATAAATGCGAGACTGACCCAAAGCAAAGTCAAACTCAGTTGTATCAGTGCATTTCCCCAAATGGTTAAATCGTTATAAGGCGTATCGAAATAGACATGCAATGCTCTTAACAGAATATAACTAATCAGCCACAGCACACTTAAAACCATCAATATCGCGACAATGCCTTGATCAAGACCTGATTTAAACTGAAGGGATAGCATCCACAAGAATCCAGCAAGCATAGCTAAGCTCACCACATCAAAAGGATTGATTACGACGAATAAATAGCCTTGAAATGCCTGCTGTGAGAAAAGTTGTGAACCAATAATCCAAATCATCATCAGCAATAAACTACTGCGCGTTTGCCAAAATATTTGCCAGTCTGAATCCGTCTTTTTGAAATAGCACCAAATACAAAATACCAATGGCAGAATCACGACACTGATAAAGGGCATGCTTGGAACGATCGTCAAACTTGCCAATGCGAAAGATGACAATACCCCTAGGCTGACCCACTCTTGTTCAGCCTTTAACCCCAACATAGATCCTAGCCCCGGCATGGGTCTTAACCATAGCCAAGCCATCATCAACCCGGCAAATGCGAAGCCTAGTTGATTGAATGTCGTTGTCCAAAGCACCACACCCTCTTGGCTATAACGAATCAGAATGCCAAATGCGAAGATAAACAACACCATCAGACCGAAGCATTTCGGTAGTCGCCAAGACCATGCGGCTTTCGCATTGAATAAACCTTCATTGATCAGCATGAAAATCGTTGTTCCAATGAGCAGGCTCATCACCCATTGATTCGAACTGTTGAGATAATCCATACATAAGATGAGCAGCATTGTTGTTGCAGCAATACTGATCAGACTAAAGAATGCTGTGGTCGCCATTGAAAGTTGGCTTTGAAAACTCGCTTTGACATTGGCAATGTACAGAACTGCAAAATAACAAAGCGTTAGAACCCCAAACATCAGTCGCGGAAATTCAGGCAATTCCACCCAATAATACAAACTGGTCAACCCTGCAACCATCAGCAAACCCATTGCAAGATAACGGCTAATCGAGGAATTACGATATAAAGCGAAGATAAAAATGAGTAAGCCTTCGATAGACCAACCAATGACACTCCATTCTTGTTTTAATAAAATCGGAGGAATCAATGCCAAGAAAATCAGCATCAAACTAAAATAACTTTGTGCAATCATACTGACGACATGACTGCGCTTTGCCAATAGATAAAGGAATCCATAACTTGTAGCAAAGCCTAAACTCATCCCTGCTTGCGTATAACTTTCCTGAAAGTAGATTAGATAAATAAAGCTAAAACCGACAATCGGTGCACTAAAAATTAAGGCAACATCGAGCACGGGTTTTAATTTAAATTGATCTAAATCCGTCTGAGCAATCAACTGACTAAATCGAAAACCTAACCACACAAAAATCGCAGTATGTATAAGCACTAAAATGGTCATGATCGCTCGGTCATGATCGCTCCCATTTAAAAATGCATAGCCACCTGCAATCAACACTGTCGCTAAAAAGGCAATCTGATTGAGTATTTTCCATGGTCTAAGCGTCGTTAAAATAGCAACCGCTATATTGATCATCACATAGTAGGCAACAAATTCAACCGCAGTTGCATCGCGAACAGGCAAAGTAAACGGTGCTAAATAAGCAATCAACATTGCCATCAACGCCAACTCAATACTTTGTTGTTTTAAACTGAGATACAAAGTCAGCATCATGATGATGGCATAACACAGTGCAGCGACAGTTAAAGTACTGATCACTTGATTATAATACGCAAAAAATAAGGTCAGAAATAATCCAGCTTGCCCCAAACCCTCTAAAGCTAACGAGAAACTACGATTCTTATTGTGTAGCACATACCCAATTGCGGTGACCGTAGCACTCATCAGGCCGACGATTCCTAGCTTCAATGCCAAGCTCAATTGCCAATGTTCAGTTGCAAACCGAAGTAAAAGAATGACACCAATCACCAGTACCAATATTGCAACTTTTAAGACTGGATTACCTTTAAAAATCCACTGACTCATTTGTTCAGTGAAACTGAGTTGCTCATGCTTGGTTAAAGAGTTGTTAAGATTCGATGCTGGATAAGGCAATTGGTGTGCATCTAAAGGGATATTAGAAGTTGGTTCTTGGGCTTTAGTTTGTTGCTGTTGGAGAGCCATTGACTGACGATAATGAATGACTTCTAAATTGGTTTCTAAACGCCTTAACCATCTTAAAAAGAAAAAAATCCACAGTGTCGCGCCAAGGGCGACCATCCAACTTAAATGAATAAATCCACCCACCAAAGCAATTATGGATGAAATATATAAGGGCACTTTAGAGGTATAAGCGACTTGATCATCATGTTGTTGTGCGATCACCTCTATGGGTTTCTGAATGGCATCCACGTACTGAATCACACTCATCACGAAAGCAATTAGACAGATATACGTTAAAGTTGGTACGGCTAAAAACCATGCCCCGACGGCACAAATGATCAGGACCATCAACCAAATCATTCTGACTTCGCTTTGCGCTTTAAACATATTATTTGTTTCTCTTTCCATGAACCGCGATCATACAACAGCTTATTTCTTTATATGCTTCAATTCATCAGATATTCGGTAAGTCCATGATTCATCTTGATACAACTTTGGGAACTAAAATCACGTACAATACCCCAGTTATTTGGATTAGGAACGTTTCGATGCCACCATTTGTCTTGGTCGATGGGTCATATTTTTTATTTCGTGCATACCATGCATTACCACCGCTAACCACTTCAACAGGGTTACAGACCAACGCGATTCGTGGTGCAATTTCTGCGATCCAAAAACTGATGCGTCGTGTCCAACCAACTCACATGGCGGTTATTTTTGACACACCAGAACCCACTTTTCGTCATGAGCTTTCACCGATTTATAAAGGTGATCGTCCAAGCATGCCAGATGAGCTGTCACAGCAAATTCCTTACTTGCACAATTTAATTCGTGCATTGGGTATTCCTTTACACGTGCTCCCAGGCGCCGAAGCCGACGATATTATTGGAACCTTAGCAAAACGTGCGGAAAAAGAAGGTTATCAAGTCTTGATCTCGACAGGAGATAAAGACATGGCACAGTTAGTGACTGACAAAGTGACTTTAGAAGACAGCTTTAAAGACAAACCAATGGATGTGAACGGCGTCTTTGAAAAATTCGGCGTCTGGCCAAACCAGATTATCGACTATCTTACCCTGATGGGTGATGCCTCTGATGGCATTATGGGGGTTCCAGGTGTCGGTGCAAAAACTGCTGCTAAACTGCTAAACGAATATGGTTCAATTGGCGGTATTTTAGAAAATGTCGACAAGATCAAAGGTAAAGTCGGTCAAAACATTAAAGACAGTGTTGAAGGCATTACCCTCGATCATCAATTGGCAAGTATTGTGTGTGACCTAGATTTAAATCTAACGTATGAAGATTTAAAACTGGCTGATCCAAATGTTGAGGAATTACGCCGTTTATATACTGAATTGGAGTTCCGTAATCAACTTCAGTCTTTAGACCACCCTAATAATCCAAATAATTCGACCTACAAGCAAACTTCTAAAAGTATTGAAAAGTCTGTCCCTGCAGTACCTATAACAGCACCTGAAGATCAAGCCACCTTAAGCAGTGTAGATGATCAATTAGGAAAAGCGACTTACCACACGATACTGAGCCAATCCGATTGGGAAACATTCTTCAAACGCTTAAGCACAGCAACACGTTTTGCATTTGATACTGAGACCACCAGTCTAGATTATCGGATTGCTGAAATGGTCGGATTTTCGGTTGCATTTGATGGCAATGATGCTTATTACGTACCACTCGCACACGATTACGAAGGTGCGCCTGAACAGCTCAATCGCGATTCGATTATCGCGCAGATCAAACCGATTTTAGAAAATCCTCAAGTTGAAAAAATTGGACATCATTTAAAGTACGATGCTCATATTTTAGAAAATCACGGCATTCATTTGCAGGGTTGGTATTTCGATACCATGTTGGCGTCTTATGTCCTGAATGCGGTTGCGACGCGTCATGGCATGGATGATGTGGCACGTGTTTACTTGAGTCATTTGACTACAACTTACGAGCAGGTTGCAGGTAAAGGTGCAAAACAAAAAACCTTTAATCAGATCGAGATTGAAACTGCTGCACACTACGCCGCTGAAGATGCGCATGTGACCTATCGCCTCTATGAAGTGCTGGATCGTAAGCTCAAAGAAACGCCACCATTAAGTGACATTTTACATAAGATCGAAGTCCCAACAGCATCGGTACTGACCTCTATGGAGGAAAATGGCATTGAGCTTGATTTACAGTTCCTAGATCAATTGGGTTGTGAGTTTGCAGATACCATTCAAAACTTAGAAAACCAAATTATTGAGATAGCGGGTCAACCGTTTAATGTCAGCTCACCCAAACAAGTCGGTGAAATTCTATTTGATAAATTAGGGTTAAAAGGGGGCAAAAAAACAGCTACAGGTCAGTACAGCACCAGTGAAAGTATTTTAGAAAAAATTGATCACCCGATTGCAGAACTGATTTTGGAATATCGTGGGCTGACCAAACTTAAAAGTACTTACACAGATGGTTTGTTAAAACAGGCCAATGATGGAACCAAACGCGTTCATACCAGCTACCATCAAGCTTTGACAGCAACGGGTCGCCTCTCATCTACCGATCCAAATCTACAAAACATTCCTATACGTGAAGAAATTGGTCGTCAAATTCGTAAAGCCTTTGTCGCACCTGAAGGTCGCGTATTACTAGCAGCCGATTATTCGCAAATCGAGCTACGTTTAATGGCACATTTCTCTCAAGATGATGCTTTGGTAGATGCTTTCAATAACGGACAAGATGTACATCGTCGCACTGCTGCGGAAGTATTGAATGTTGCACTGGAAGATGTGACCCATGATCAACGTCGTCAAGCCAAAGCGGTTAACTTTGGATTGCTCTACGGTATGTCTGAATTTGGCTTGATTCGTCAACTCGGTTTTACTCGTGAAGAATCACAAAATTACATTAAGCAGTATTTCCATCGCTACCCTGGCATCTATGAGTACATGCAACGTACTCGCCAAGTCGCTTTAGAACAAGGTTATGTGGAAACCATCACTGGACGCCGTTTATATACACCCGATATTGATGCACGTAATATGATGATTCGTAAAGCAGCTGAACGTGCTGCGATTAATGCACCACTTCAAGGCTCTGCGGCTGAAATCATTAAACTCGCGATGATTGAAGTTGATAAAATTCTGCCAAAAAATCAAGCAAAGCTGTTACTGCAAGTACACGATGAATTGGTGTTTGAGGTAGATGAAAGCATCGCAGATGAATTGGCAGTGAAAATTGCTGAAGCTATGCAAAATGTGGTGAAAATCTCAGTGCCTTTACTGGTTGAAGTGGGTCAAGGTAAAAACTGGGATGAAGCACATTAATCTTCCTTTTAGATTCCCTCTCCTTCTAAGAGATGAGAAGCACCGCTTCGCAAGGGAGAGCTCATAAAACTCTTGCTAATAAAAAAGGACTCTACTGAGTCCTTTTTTATTGCTTATCAAATTTTATCCGATTGATTTCAACATCATTTCAGCAATATACAGTGTAAAAAATGCCAAGATTGGAGAAAGATCGATCATCCCCATATTCGGCATAATTTTACGGAATGGTGCAAGCATTGGCTCAGCAAGTTCTTGTAAAACTTCAATGTATGGAGAACGAGATTGGGTAAACATCACGATCCAACTACAAATGATGTAACCGAATAACATGTATTTCAAAATACTCACTAACGAGAGCAACATCGACAACATGGTCGAAACAACAAAATAAAGCGTTGTTCCAGTCGGTTGAGCATTGAGATATTTAAAACCAAATACTTTTAAGAAATACAGTAAAATGACCAATACCAATGCAGCAAGATTGACACGTCCACCTGCAACAGTCGGTAAAATACGACCAAATACATCGACGATTTTTGTCGCTTTAGTGGTCGATTGAACCACTGGATTATATGGATTCACACCCGCCAATTGCATTAAGAAGCGAAAGAAAACCAATAAAATTGCAACATTAATGATAATGTCAAAAAATAGCGCAGAACTCGCACCCATACTTCAACTTTCCTAATAAAATTGGTTATTTAGCACTATCGCTTAAATCTTGAGCCAACTCTTGACTACGTTTTTGTGCAGCAGCCAAAGCTGTTTGAATATTTTGTGATATTTGCGCACGATCAAAAACTTCAAGCGCAGCTTGCGTCGTACCATTTGGCGAAGTCACATTTTTACGTAACTCAGCAGGTGTATTTGAACTGGTGATGGCCATTTGTGCAGCACCCAACGCTGTTTGTAAAGTCAAAGCAGTCGCCGTTTTTTCATCCAAGCCCATATTTTTGCCTGCGCGAATCATACTTTCCATCATATAGAAAAAGTATGCTGGACCTGAACCTGATACTGCTGTTACTGCATCAATTTGATCTTCACTTTTTACCCAAAGCGTCAAACCTGTTGCAGCCAATACCTGACTTGCCAATTCACGCTTAGCATCATCAACTACAGGATAAGCAAATAAGCCATGCGCGCCAGTTTGTACCAGAGCAGGCGTATTCGGCATGACACGAACCACCATTTCAGAACCCGTGAATTTAGAAAGGGTTTCAATTTCAGCACCAGCAACGATTGAAACGATCAATTTATCGTTGAATAAACCATTCAATGGTTTCAAAACATCTGCTAAAACTTGAGGCTTAACAGCAAGAACAACGATGTCTGCATCACGAATTGCATCGATATTATTGTCAGTCACATGAATATCTTTAGCTTGTAATAATTCACGCACATGTTCAACTGGATCAGACACAGTCACACGTGTAGCAGGTAAACCACGACTCAATAGACCGCCAATTAAGGCTTGAGCCATATTCCCACCACCAATGAAACAAATATTACAATTTAAAGCAGCACTCATGAATTACACTCGACCTAAAATCTTTTTATAACGAAGAGATTAACTTTGGTTGCCATCCGCCCACTTCACAATATTCGGATTGCGCCAACCAAAACCCTTTTGGCGTAAAAACACCAAGCATAACATTATCTATGCTTAATATTTGAATTGTATGACGAGTCCAAGGAAAAATTTGCGCTTCTTGAATGGCTTTTTTCAATGGCCATGCACCAACCCGACCATAGAGATGAATTTTTTCTCCACCCTGTCGTAACTTTAACTCTAGCTTTTGATTTAACAATGCAAAATTCAAACCTATTTCGGCAGTTTCAATGTAAAAATGACCACTTGCAGTTTGGATCGCTTGATTTAAGAAGCATTGAATCTTTTGATCAACTTTTAAAGCCTGTTGATCTGCCAAATATATTGCTTTGTCTAATCGATATAAAACCTGCTGGAAACGAACATAATAAAATTCATTCCAATGCAAAGCGGATTGAGCATCTTTTTTCGACTCAATCACTTCTTCCACTAAACGTTGAACCATTTCAAATGCAGGCCGATAAGTTGACTCCCCTCGCATCCATGAAGACAATAACTGACGTTGGCGTGCTTTGGAGAGCTGATTTAAAGCTTCTATTTTGAGATGTTGACTATCTCCACACTTTACTAAATCTTGTTCTAATACTTCATTTAGAATTTCATCAGCATCCTGCATCAGATAACTCGTTCGACTGACAGCTTGCTGCATTTTAGGAAAACGACTTTGCAAAATATGCCAAAGTTCTTGCCTACACCATGCACGGTCATAGTGAGTATCAAAATTGGTCGGATCATCAACATAGGGGATCTGGCTTTGCGCTACCCATTGGCAAATTTGCTCACGAGATAGATCAAGTATAGGACGCCAAATAGACAAATGATTGCGTTGATCTACGTGCTTCATCGCACTCAAGCCTTGCACTCCAGCGCCTGAAAGTAAACGCAGTAATACGGTTTCAGCTTGGTCTTGTTGATGATGCGCAAGTACTAAAACTTCATGCGATTGAATATGTTGCTGGTAAGCTTTATACCGAGATGTTCTGGCTTGATTTTCAACATTTCCCTCAGCGACAGTCACTTTTTGAATGATGTAAGGGATATCAAGCGCTTTACATTGCTCAGCTATAAATTTAGCCCACTCATCACTGATCGCTTGAAGCTGATGATTGACGTATATCGCTCTTATTTTTTTAGGAAATATTTCAGACATCAGATATAACAGCAGCATGGAATCCATGCCGCCGCTACATCCAATCAGGAAGGTGGTATCTTCACTAAATTGTGAACTTTGTTTTAAGAAGCGAGCCCTAAATTGTCGCTGCCAAACTTCATTAAACGTTGGTAACGTGCTTCGCATCGTTGGTTTGCATCCATTGGAAGAAGTTCATCAAGTGTTGCTTGTAATACATCTTTCAATTTTTCCATGACGTCATACGGATGTAAATGTGCACCTTCACCTTCATCAACCACATGTTCCACGATTCCCATCGCTTTTAACTTATCCGCAGTTAAAGCCAGTGCTTCACTTGCTTGTTCAGCCTTTTCAGCTGTTTTCCAGAGGATGGAAGCGCAACCTTCTGGAGAAATCACAGAATAGATACTGTGAGAGAGCATGATCACACGGTCAGCCACACCAATACCTAAGGCACCACCAGAACCCCCCTCACCCAACACAGTTGCAATGACAGGCACTTTTAAACTAGACAGTTGCGCTAAGCTTGTTGCAATCGCTTCAGCCTGACCACGTTCTTCCGCACCCACACCTGGATATGCACCCATCGTGTCAATGAACGTGAACACAGGTAGATTGAAACGTTCAGCCATATCCAATAAACGTTGTGATTTACGATAACCTTCAGGATTACTCATCCCAAAGTTATGTTGAAGTTTTTCACGAGTACTACGACCGCGATGCTGACCAACCACCATCACAGCTTGACCATTAAACCGTGCTAAACCACCAACCATTGCACCGTCATCACCATAGAGACGGTCACCATGCAAGGCATCAAATTCAGTAAAAATTTCACCGACATAGTCCAAAAATTGTGGACGTTCTGGATGACGTGCAATTTGAACCGTTTTCCATGCTTTAGACTGAGCAGCTTTATTTTTCATAAGTCGATGAATATCCCTAAATTAGCTTGATCAGCTAACCAATAAAATTCTGTTTTAGAGATGCGATTAGGCATCAATAAATTTTTCCGACTGAATATTTAAAACAATATCCCAGTTTTTAAATTGCACTTGCTCATCATGCAAGTCTGCAACCAACAAGGGCCACTGTTTCGAATCTCCGGAAACACTAAGTTGCCATTGTTGCTCATTCTCAATGGTCAATTCAATGGCAGGAAGCATCTCATCACTGCGACTATGATTCAGTAAAATTGCGAGACGAAGTAATAAACTTAAATGTACAAGCTTAATTCCACCGACTTTTTGCACATCCATTTTGGCTTCAGCGCGTAATTTACGACGGTGATGAGCGACCAAATGTGACAAAAAGTTCTGATCAATTTGAGAGAAACCGGGAATATCCGAGTGCTGTAGTAAGTAAGCACCATGACGATGATAACCCGAATGACTGATTGCCAATCCAATCTCATGTAAATAAGCAGCACGACGCAATAAATCACTGTCATCGCTATTCATTTTTAAAGCTTCAGCAACACGATCAAACAACTTCTGTGCAGTTTCGACCACACGCTCAGCCTGTTTTGGATCTGCTCCATAGCGACCCATCAAAGCATGCACACTGCGATCACGCACATCTTCGTGCTGGAAACGACCCAATAGGTCATACATTACGCCTTCACGTAACGCACCATCTGAATACACCAATTTATCAATATTCAGCAACTCAAATACGGCATAAAGAATGGCAATCCCCGCAGGCAAAACAGCACGACGGTCTTCTTTTAGACCATCAAATTCTATTTCTGCAACATGCTTATATTTAAGCAATCTATCTTTTAATTTTTCCAAACCTTCGCGTGTCAGATTTTCCTGATCATCACTCCAGCCCATATTAACTGCAATTTGACGACATGCCTTAATCGTTCCACTCGATCCAACAACCGTATCCCAACCAGCAGCTTTATAAGTATTGACCAAGCCTGACATTTCTTTACGCGCAGCAGTGAGTGCTTTATCAAATGCTTTTGGGCTAATTTCACCATCTGCAAAAAATGCTTTTGTAAACGCAACACAACCCATTTGAACAGATTCGGTATGGATCGGCTCAAATTCTTCACCAATGATTAATTCAGTTGAACCACCACCAATATCAACCACCAAACGACGACCTGAATTTGCCATCGTATGTGAAACGCCTAAATAAATGAGACGAGCTTCTTCACGCCCTGCAATAATTTCAATCGGCTTAGGTAAAATTTCAGCAGCTCTTTGAATAAATTCGTGACCATTCTTCGCCTGACGTAAAGCATTGGTTGCGACAATACGTAAACGATTACTTTGTACTGAGCTTAAACGTCCAACAAAACGTGCCAAACACGCCAGCCCACGTTGCTGTGCAGCTTCGGTTAAATTTTTATTTTCATCTAGCCCAGCAGCCAGTTGAACCTTTTCTGACATTGAAGCAACTTTCTTCACTTCACCATGATCAACACGTGCAATCGCCAAATGGAAGCTGTTCGACCCCATATCAATGGCAGCAAGTAATTCTTCATCAATCAAAAAATCTGACATTATTTTCGACAAGTTCAACCGGAATTGTTGCTTAGATTAATTCACGCGCTCATTTTTTTAAAGCCATTTATGATGACAAATCATGCAAATTGATTATTTTCACTATTCTGATCATGTTTAGAGCTCCGATTGTAAATATCGTGAGCTTCAATTGGACAATTGCACAATTTAGGATAAAAATGGATGCATTCCCCTACTTTGTTAAAGTGGTCTATGTAATACTTATATTCATAGATAGATCATCTTTAAAATATTTGGAGCAGATTCCATGTCAGCTAACATCGTAAATACAACTGATGCTAACTTTGAAGCAGATGTTTTAAACTCAGATACACCCGTACTTGTCGATTTTTGGGCAGGTTGGTGCGCGCCTTGTAAAGCGATTGCACCTGTGCTTGAAGTCCTTTCTAACGAATACGAAGGTAAAGTTAAAATCGTTAAAGTTGATGTGACTGCTTGCGAACAAACAGCTGTAAACTATAACATTCGCAACATTCCTGCACTATTAATGTTCAAAAATGGCGAAGTTGTGGCGACTCAAGTCGGTGCTGCACCAAAATCTAAATTAACTGCTTTCATCGAAGACAATATCTAAGCATTGATTAGATTTTAAATATTAAAGCGCTATAAATTTATAGCGCTTTTTTTCAAGCTTAAATTGACAAAAGTACCGCTCTGACTTATATTGCTAAATCAAGAAACCCTTGGGCAATTTATCCTCGTTTCTTACAAAGACACAAAACATAAGATCGCCGCTCGGCTCAAGAAATTGTTTATACATTTCTCCTCGAAAGAACTAACTAGATTTAGAGTTTGTTATTGTGCAAGTTCAATTGCGATTCTTTTCTTGCATTGCGGATATCTTTTGCTTCTATTTTTTCTGTATACCACACACCTTTATTCAATCTGACCATTTATGAATTTAACTGAACTCAAGAAAAAACCGATAGGCGAACTCATCAAAATTGCTGAGTTTATGGGCCTTGAAGGAATGGCGCGTAACCGCAAACAAGATATCATTTTTGCCATTTTGAAACGCCATGCTATGAATGGTGAAGAAATTTTTGGTGATGGTGTTCTTGAAATTCTTTCTGACGGTTTCGGCTTTTTACGCTCTGCTGCGGGTTCTTACCTTGCAGGTCCAGATGACATCTACATTAGCCCATCTCAAATTCGTCGTTTCAACCTGCGTACAGGTGATACGATTACAGGTACGATTCGCCCACCCAAAGAAGGTGAACGTTACTTTGCACTTCTGAAAGTGAATCAAATTAACTACGACACACCTGAAAACTCTCGCAACAAAATCTTATTTGAAAATCTCACACCACTATTCCCGACAGAACAACTGATCATGGAATTGGGGAATGGTTCTTCTGAAGATCTAACAGCGCGTGTTGTCGATCTCATTGCGCCAATTGGTAAAGGACAACGTTCAATTATTGTTGCTCCGCCAAAAGCGGGTAAAACAATGTTGCTCCAAAACATTGCGCAATCGATTGTTCGTAATAATCCTGAATGCTTCCTGATCGTTCTTCTGATTGATGAACGTCCTGAGGAAGTAACGGAAATGGAACGTACAGTGCGCGGTGAAGTCATTGCTTCAACATTCGATGAAGCACCTGCTCGTCATGTACAAGTGGCTGAAATGGTGATTGAGAAAGCCAAACGTTTAGTTGAGCATAAAAAAGATGTGGTTATCTTATTGGACTCAATCACGCGTTTAGCTCGTGCATACAACACGGTTATTCCATCTTCTGGAAAAGTATTAACAGGCGGTTTAGATGCACATGCACTTGAGCGTCCTAAACGTTTCTTTGGTGCTGCACGTAATATTGAAGAAGGTGGTTCACTGACCATTATTTCTACTGCATTGATTGAAACAGGCAGTAAAATGGATGAAGTGATCTACGAAGAATTCAAAGGTACAGGTAACCAAGAAATTACACTTGATCGCCGTATTGCTGAAAAGCGCGTATTCCCTGCTATGAATATTAAAAAGTCTGGTACACGTCGTGAAGAACGCTTAATGTCTGAAGACAACTTACGTAAAGTGTGGATTCTACGTAAGCTACTTCATCCTATGGATGAACTTGCCGCAGTGGAATTCTTGCTCGATCGTATGAAAGAAACCAAAACCAATGATGATTTCTTCGATCAAATGAAGCGTAAAGCCTCAAACTAATGATTTAATTTTATAGACTTAAGCCATCTTTTAAGATGGCTTTTTTATGCCCGTTGACAAAAGTTACATAAAATAACAATTGGCGGTTTTTTATGTAAACTTAGATGTAAACATGTGATTTATCTCATTTATTGCTAAAAAATCTGTTTGAATTTATAAGCTTACCTTCCCTTTACCAATATAAAATGTAAAATCAATTGTAAATACCTGTTAAAAAAACATCTTTTTTTTACCTATTTGAGCATTTTTTTTGAATCACCCAGTAGTATTTCAAAAAGCGCAGTGATAGCATGTGCGCATACCAGTTAGGCTGCTCCATGCGTTATTTACCTTACTAACGTCAGGAACAATAAAAGCACACAACAGACTAACCAGGTTTTTTATGTCTCTAATATTTTAATGAGAGTGATGCCATGTTATTCAAAAAAATCGCTATTGCTGCTGCCGTTGCTACTACTTTAGCTTTCGTTGGTTGTGCTAAAAAAACTGAAGAAGCTGCTGCTGACGCTACTGCTGCTGCATCTGAAGCTGTTGAAGCTGCATCTGAAGCTGTTGTAGCTGCTGACGCTGCTGCTGTTGAAGCTACTTCTGAAGTTGCTGTAGCTGCTGAAGCTGCTGCTGCTGATGCTACTGCTGCTGCATCTACTGCTGTAGAAGCTGCTGCTGATGCTACTGCTGCTGCATCTACTGCTCAATAATAATCGATTCGATTATTATTTGAAAAAAAGAGAACCTTTGGTTCTCTTTTTTTATATCTATATTTTTTATAGATGCATAGAAACGGTTTGCTGTTCCAAATTAGATAAATAAATAACCTAAAAAATATAAAATTACATTAAATAATAGTTATAAAAAAACCCCGAATAGTTAACCATTCGAGGCTCTACAATCAACTCTAATTATTCAACTTGCTCAGTTCCAACACGTTGTCTAAATTTCTGACCCGCACGGAATGTCACTACACGACGTGCTGAAATTGGAATTTCTTCCCCAGTTTTAGGATTTCGACCTGGACGTTGACGTTTGTCACGTAGCTCAAAATTACCAAAACCCGAAAGTTTAACGTGCTCACCCGCAATTAATGCCTGGCTAATTTCATCAAAAAACAACTCAACCATTTGCTTAGCTTCACGACGGTTTAAACTCGTCAGCTCGCTCAAATGATCAGCCATTTCTGCTTTTGTTAATGCTGTCATGAGGCCCTCAATGTCGCTTGGTAAGTGTCTTGCAACACTTGAATAATGTGATCCATACCGGATTTTATTTCAGCATCTTCAAGTGTTCGTGATGGATGCTGCCAAAGAATTGCAAACGCTAAAGAACGCTTACCCTCTTCAACACCTTGACCCGTATACACATCGAACAACCAAGTAGAGTCTAAAAGCTCGCCACCTGTTTTTTCGATAAGTTGCTGAATTTCACTAACATTAATCTTATCATTAATTAAAAGCGCAATATCACGTCTTACCGATGGAAATCGTGATAATTCTGTAAAATTAGATACATAAGTTTGCAAAACAATCGATTGATCAACTTCAACCACCCAAGTTGCAGCTAAATCAAGGCTTTCTTCAAGTGAAGGATGTAAACGACCTAAATAACCGACTGATTGACCATTTACTAAAATTTCAGCAGACTGTCCAGGATGTAACCAAGCACGCTCAGAACGGACATATTCAACATCCACACGTGCTGAAGCAAACAGCTCTTCAACTTCACCTTTCAGATCGAAGAAATCCATAGATTGTACTTTGCCGTGCCACGACTCTGTCGACTTCGCGCCTGTTGCAATCATCGCCAAAGTTGGGATTTGCTTCAAATCATGAATATTTGCAGCATCTTGATAATCAAAACGTAAGCCCAACTCAAAGAAACGTACACGACTTTGTTGACGGTTCACATTGTACTGAACGCAAGGAATCAAGCTAGAAAGCAATGTTGAACGCATCACCGCTAAATCACTTGAAATGGGGTTTGCCAATGCCAAAGGATTGATATCAGGGTTCAATTGCTTTTCAAGTTTTAAATCAGCGAAGCTAAAGCTAATTGCTTCTTGATAGCCCAAAGTAACCAGAGTTTGACGCAGTTGTGGCAATTCAAACTGATCTTGATGCTTCGCAAGTTTTACATCAATCACAGGTAAGCTGATTTGAATATTGTCGTAGCCATGGATACGTGCAACTTCTTCGATTAAGTCTTGGTAAATTGCCATATCGTAACGATGTGATGGAGGAACAACAGACCACTCACCCGTTGCTTTTACAATCACAGCACAACCTAAGCGCTGTAGTGCATCAGTAATAAAGTCTGATTCAACTGTATATCCCAAGAGTTGATCAACTTGAGCCTGATTTAATTCAATCGCTTCACGTGTTGGAAGTAGGGACTGATTTTCAGCAATGGTAATTGGACCAAAATCACCACCCGCAAGTTCAGAAATTAACTGTGATGCACGGTGCATCGCAATCAATGGCAATTCAAAATCGACACCACGTTCGTAACGCTGAGACGCATCGGTATGCAAACCAAACTTACGTGCACGACCTGCAACCGCAAGCGGCGCAAAGAATGCTGATTCTAAGAAAATCTCAGTCGTTTCATCTGTTACCGATGAAGATAACCCACCCATGATCCCTGCGATTGCCAATGCTTTTGCATCATCTGCAATCACCATTACATCTTCAGAAAGTTCAACTTCTTGCTCATTGAGTAGTGTTAATTTTTCAGCAACCGTTGCTTGACGAACGTGTAACGAACCTTCAAATTTTCCACCATCAAATGCATGAAGTGGTTGACCCAGTTCCATGAGTACATAGTTAGTAATATCAACCAAAATACTGTGCTGACGAATACCAGAACGCGCTAAAGCACGCTCCATCCATACTGGCGTAGGTGCTTTAGTATTGACGTTTTTGATCACACGACCTAAGTAACGTGGGCAACCTTCCGTTGAAACAACAACTTTTTTCTCATCCGAAATCGTTGCTGCAACTTCCTTGATTTCAGGTACAGTTACAGGCAATTGGTTGATCACACCAATTTCACGTGCAATACCACGGATGCTGAAACAGTCACCACGGTTTGGCGTGATACTGATGTCAATCACATTGTCATCAAGTTCTAAGTATTCACGGATATTTACGCCCACAGGTGCATCCGCAGGTAATTCTAATAAACCATCAATCTTATCTTCTAGATCGATTTCAGAAGCACCACACAGCATCCCTTGTGATTCAACACCACGAAGTTTGCCTTTCTTGATTTTGAAATCGCCCGGTAATACAGCACCGATTGTTGCCACAGGCGCTTTCATACCTGCACGTACATTTGGTGCACCGCAGACGATTTGAAGGGGCTCACCTGAACCGATATTCACAGTGGTTACACGTAAGCGGTCTGCATCTGGATGCTGTTCAACTGTTAATACTTCACCAACAACCACCCCCGTAAATGCTTTTGCAGCAGGTGCAAGCTCATCAACTTCTAGACCTAACATGGTCAATTGGTCAGACAAAGTATCGCTATCAATCGCTGGATTTACCCACGTACGTAGCCAATTTTCGCTAATTTTCATTAATAAAAACCTATAATTCAAATCTCTAGAATCCCCTCAGACTCTCATTCTTTTTTGAGTCCATCTCCTTTTTATAGGAGATGAGAAGCACGGCTTCGCAAGAGAGGATTAAATAAATGTTTTAAGCAAACTGGCGTAAGAAACGCACGTCATTTTGGTAGAACATACGAAGGTCATTGATGCCATAACGCAACATTGCAAAACGTTCTACACCCAAGCCAAATGCAAAGCCCTTATATTTCTCAGGATCAATGCCGGCAGCCTGAAGTACATTTGGATGCACCATACCGCAACCTAATACTTCTAACCACTTACCACGCTCATCCATAATATCCACTTCAGCACTTGGCTCCGTGAATGGGAAATAAGAAGGACGGAAACGTACGTTCAAATCTTTTTCGAAGAATTCATTCAGTAAGTTGATTAACAAGCCTTTTAATTCTGCAAAGCTAGTATTTTCAGCGACGTATAAACCTTCGATTTGATGGAACATCGGTGAATGCGTCTGATCTGAGTCACAACGATATACACGACCCGGACAGACAATACGAATAGGCGGTTGTTGAGTTTCCATGGTACGTACTTGAACACCTGAAGTATGCGTTCGAAGTAAATGGTTCGCATCAAAATAGAAGGTGTCATGCATTGCACGCGCTGGATGATGCCCCGGAATATTCAATGCTTCGAAGTTATGATAGTCATCTTCAACTTCTGGACCAGTGGCAACGGTAAAACCTGCTTTGGTAAAGAATTGACAAATACGCTCTTGAACTTGAGTCACAGGGTGAATACTTCCCACAGTCTGACCACGACCCGGTAAGGTAATATCAATTTGTTCGCTTGCCAATTTTTGTTCTAAGGCAACTTTTTGTAATGCGGTTTGACGCTCAGTTAAAGCTGCTGTAATCGCTTCACGTACAGCATGAATTTGAGCACCGAAAACTTTACGTTCTTCAGGGTCCATTTTACCCAGTGCTTTCGATTGTTCAGCAAGCTGGCTTTTCTTACCCGTAAACTGCACTCGTACTTGATCGAGTGTAGCAAGGTCTTGAGCTGCTGCAATGGCAGCGAGCGCTTCAGTGGTCAGGGCTTCCAGTGACATAGTAACTCTCAAAGCAACAATATAAGAAAAAATAATATAACTGCACATTCTAACAGTTTTTATGCAGTGGGATGAAGCCTACTCTTCAGTAAATCTACAAGAAAAAATAGATCGTGAATTTGATTAGTAATTTGATTTATAAAAAGGATAAGATAAACGCATTGTCACCAAGAAGATGAATAATGGCACTTGATCCAATTTGGAAGCAACAGCTCACCCTTGTTACCTATGGTAATGAGTTCCTCAGTCAAAAGTTGAACTTTAAGCAATGGGTAAATCATTCTATTTTCAATCAGCACTATTTTGCGTTCCGTGATCTAAATTCACAGCATTTACTGGCACAGCATTTTCAAGTCTGGCTCGAAGGCTTAAAACAACAAGGCGTGACCCAACTGAGCTTACACAATTCAAGCTTACTTTTAGATGAGAAAAATCCAAATCCAAATGTTGAGCTGTTGCCTTATGCTCATTTCATTGTGAGTCACGTTGGTAGTCATAAAACAGCTTGGATTTGTGGCAAAGAATTGGCGACTTGGTACATTGCAGATAATGATTATGAGATGCCTAGTGCTCAAAAGATTCCAATACGTATCGAAACCATGTGGCGTTATGAACTCAATGCAAGCCACGCTAAACGTGTAGATACCGATTTAGTACACCCCAATTGGGAAGATATTCATGTCTATACAGATAATGAACTCTTTGATCGCCCTCTTGCTCAAGGACTAATTCCACCTTTAGAACTTGGACAATCTTACTTTGGCTATCAGCAATCAACAGCACATCCAGATTCATCCTCTAAAAGCTTAGATTTGTCATTACTGCCTGATGCTTATAGTGCGAGTTATGCGCATGAAACATTGATTCGCTTAGAAACATTGGATCAAGCTTTAGAAAAAAAGTTAAAACAGCCTTTTAATGATCTTGGTGAGGCAATGACTTCTGAAGAAATTTTAAATATCCGCCATTTCCGCCAAAAATTAGAAGATTTAACTGCCAAATTTGTGACTAAGGTTGCGAACCATTATAAAACAGCCAGACTCACCCCGATTGCAGTCACTTCACCTTTGGATGAGTCTACTGAGGCAAGCAATCAAAAACGTTTCTTTCAAAATAAAACTATAAATTCAAATCAAGAAACAGTAACACCCCCAACGACCAAATCAGGTAAAACGGGTGTATTTACACTGATTATCATCACGGCAATGATTTGTATTTGTGCTTATTATTTTGGATTGTGATCATAGAACTATGAGAGCTCTATAGCTGCTTGCGTACCTCCATTAATGCAAAACCCAATAGATTTAAGCCTTTCCACATTAATGGTTGTTCTGCAGCTTGATCTTGCTCAGCTAGACCAATACCCCAAATTTTATCAAGCGGTGAGGCTTCTACCAAAATTTTATCCTTTGTCGTCAGTAAAAACTGTTGCAGTTTTTCATTTTGAGAAAATTTAGCAAGATTAGCTTGAACCACGATATCAAAACGATGTTGTAACCAAGTGTCATCTTGATAGTTTTTCACTAACCGTCCAAGCGCTTTTATTTTTTTAGGATTTCCGGTCAGAAGAATATTAGAAAATGTCTCATGGTCATCAAACAATTTGGCTTTTTGCGCCATCATATATTGCTCGGTATTTTTATAAAGTTGGCCATCCACCTCAAACGGTGCAGGAAACCACTGACTCAAGCAGCTTTTATCTACAATACTATTATTTTTGGGTGTATGTCCCCAAAAGCATATATATTTAAAGCGCTGGCCTTGTTGAACTTGTTTTTGTAATGCAACTAAATATTGAGTATCAGATATCATGTGAAATCCTTCATTTTTATTCTTTAT
The DNA here is from genome assembly GCF_059515865.1 of Acinetobacter sp. CY73. Classification (NCBI taxonomy): domain Bacteria; kingdom Pseudomonadati; phylum Pseudomonadota; class Gammaproteobacteria; order Moraxellales; family Moraxellaceae; genus Acinetobacter; species Acinetobacter sp. CY73. The sequence continues at coordinate 25,793 of NZ_JCAKMZ010000003.1, forward strand.
ATGTTCAATTGATAATGTAAAACCTTTAAACCATGACCAGATTTTGAAGCATCCTAGACTCCAACACACTTCGCACCAAGTTTTTCATAGAAGTAACGACTTGGGTTTAGATTAAAAACTTCGATATTCATTAAGCGGCATTGCTTTTGTTTCAACAACACCAAACCGTGTTGCATCATTTTTAAGCCTATACCTTTACCCTGTATTGCTTTCAGTAAGTAAATTGCACGAAGTTCTCCCACTTGTCCATTCACATCAAAGTAAAAATCAGCAAATCCAAGGATTTTTTAACTTCTTCATACACTTAAACCACTTGATGAGGATCTTGAAGCACTTCTTGCCAAATATTAATTTTTTCTGCTTCATTAAGCTGATCAAGAATGTTTTGATCTACAATTCCTGTATAGGTTTCTTTCCAACTGCTTACATGAACTGCTGCTATTTGAACAACATCCCTCAAATGCGCTTGCCGAATCATACATCTAATCCATTTAAAAATTGTTTGATCGCTGTTCTCGATCTTAAGCGGATAAAGTGAATATTGGAATATTCGGTATCACTCATCATTACTAGGTACTTATTCCGATTTTTAGCATGCGTTTTAATCATCCACCAAATAATAGAATCCCGTGTCAATATCATTCTAAAACTTTCTTTATTATCTGAATTTGGCCATAAATTTTGTTTTGAAATCACGCGCTGTAATGCTCTTTTTACTGAGCGATACAGATTCACGTGGAAAGGTAAATCTAACCAAATAATTGTGTCGGTGTCTTTCCACTTAACATGCTTTGTCCGAGTATAGTTCCCATCAATCACATATCCATCAGGGGCTTGATCGATTTTCTGTTGTAGCTTTTCAAAAAAGTCCTGATCAGATGACTCTCTCCAATCATCCAACCAAAACAAATCATCCAGCTCGATATAACTTAGACCTAATTTCTGAGCAAGTGCTTTAGAAAAGGTGCTTTTCCCAGATGCAGATGTTCCGACGACATTAATTCTTTTCACACTATCCTCCACACATTAGTCTTCTTTTTATTAAGTCGAACATATTACTTCAATCGTAAGATAAATCATCTTCATCAACATTGATAAAGTCAGGTTGTGGCATAACTTCAAATTGCACCGCTTGAACTGCATTCAGATTCATCATTTTGGTTTTTGCTACTCGATGCATACCATCCATCACTCGCCCTTCTGGACAGAGAATAATGGGATAACTTAAATCAGCTTCTTGTACCAATTGGAAATGATCTATTAACTCCTGCGTCGTTGGATAATGATTTGGAAACCAATAAGACTCCCTCAACTCTTGAATATCATTCAATTGAACTTGGATAACAGATAAATGTGAACTTTGATCAATTAAATGATCCACATCCCAAATATAGGTGTCTTCACCGACCTTTCTAAAATGATATTGTTTTCGCACTGAGATATAATTTCCTAAATTTTTATAATTTAAACTCGGATAATAATAAATGTATTTAGAACAAGCTTACCGTCAAATTGCATTTGTGAGTTATGGTAATGAATACTTAAATGGTGCCGTAGAAAGTGAAATTTTAGACCGACATCCTCTCCTTTTTAATCATTTTCCAATTTTACGTGATCTAGAATACGGCACTCTATTATGTGGTTCAGCATCACATCTACTTGAACATCTTAAATCTCTAGGAGCCACCAAAATCAGTCTTCACCTAAGTTCTGATTTACTCAGTGATCTTACGGACTCTAAGCTTTTCACATTTTTTAATAGTGAATCGAGTTTTTGCATTGCTGTGCATTTTCAAAACAATACCGTCAAAGTTTTAATCTTCAGTAAAGAGCGACCCAGCTTTCAAATTTATGATGATACTAATTATCCTGTTTATTCAAATTACGCTAACTATTACGACAATACAGAAGCTTACACTTTGCATGAACTATCAGAGAGTAGTATTCCAATCATACAAAAAGATATAGCATCCATAGATTGGCAGAGTTTTTTTAATTTCATACAGAATAATTTATACCCGAATGAAATCGCAAAACGATATGGAATCTATCCAATTCCTTTAGATAATAATAATTGCTATGAAGGAGATTTATTTAATAGCCAAAAAGAAGAGCAGTATCCATTATTGCCTTTTACCATACGTAAAAATTATGCCTCAAATTTAACTGAGAATACTGCCATTTTAGAAAAGTATTATGCCTCTGCTTCACATTGTAAAAATGAATACAATGATTACATTCAAATGAATGACGATGAAAAAAAACAGTTTGATATCGCAACTAGAAACTTAACCCAATTACATCCTATCATCATAAAAAATGCAGCGAATCACTATCAATACTCAGGGTTTCAAAATACAAACTATTTCTCTGGTCATGCTATCCCGTTAAATCATAATTACAACTCTAATTCTCATCTACAGATCGATCAAGCCACTAAAGGGTATGAAAGCATATCTCCTTACGATGAAACATTCTTATTAGCTGATTCCAACCTTCAGAAAGAAGAACCTAAAGTCTCTTTGAGTCTTTTTGGGGTATTAAAATTCTTTTGGTATTTAATATGGTGTTACTGCGCCATTTGGACACTGACTAATTTTGTCGTTCAATGGGGAAATATTGTAATTACAACATGTGCGCTAATTTATGCCATTTATAAAATATCAAAAAAGTGAGGTAATAAAAAAGACCGCTAAAAAGCGGTCTTTTTTAAGTCATAAAGACTTATGCAGCTAATGCGCTTTTCGCTTTTTCAGCGATAGCAGCAAATGCAACTGCATCATGCATAGCGATGTCAGCAAGAACGCGACGATCGATAATTACTTGAGCTTTTTTCAAACCAGCAATCATACGGCTGTATGACAAACCGTTTAAACGAGCACCAGCATTGATACGTGCAATCCACAAAGCGCGGAATTGACGTTTCTTTTGACGGCGGTCACGGTAAGCATATTGACCCGCTTTGATTACAGCTTGGAACGCTACGCGATATACGCGTGAACGAGCGCCATAGTAACCTTTAGCACGAGCAAGAATTTTTTTATGACGACGATGCGCCTGTACACCACGTTTTACACGAGCCATTTATAAATCTCCTTAGATGTATGGGCACATACGACGAACTGAAGCAACGTCACTCACGTGAACCATTACACAGCCGCGTAATTGACGAATACGCTTAGCAGATTTTTTGGTCAAAATGTGGCGTTTGAACGCTTGTTTACGCTTAAAACCGTTAGCAGTCGCTTTAAAGCGTTTAGCTGCACCACGGCGAGTTTTCATCTTAGGCATAACAACCTCTTTTGAACACCTGTTCGGAACGTCTGCACCATTGCAAAACGACCTGCAGGTAAGGGAGCGAATATTCTAAAGCATATTTGTTTAAAACAAAAGCACAAACCATCATTTCTGTCACGCATGCGAGTGAACATTTCTAAGTAATTTTTATCTTCTTTTTATTGATTTTTTGTTTGTTCATTAAATCTAGTAAACATAAACAATTATTGTATCCCCACTCACGCTCTTTTCTCTGTATGCGTTAAAATGCTTCTCAATTCAAAGCCATCTTCATCCAGCCGCACCTTACAAGACTTAAAACTATGAAATCACTTGCCTGCATTACGTTTACTTTATTATGTGCAACAACTATGGCGCATAGCCAAACAGCTGAAACCGTTGCCAAACTGGGCGTACAAACGGTGATGGCAGAACCAGCGCATTTAACTACACGTATTGAATGGGTCAAATTCCCTAAAGTTGATTTCCAAGATTCAGATCTTGCTGGGCGTGACCGTGTTGCTATAGTTCGAATCAAAGCCAGTGAATCAGGTAAAATCGTCGATGCTTCTATCAAAGAAAGTACAGGATTGGCGAAACTCGATCAGAAACTCTTGAACGCAGTATTTAAAGGCAAAACTAAACCTTATCAAAACCAAGGTCATGAATTATCCATTATCGGTTATCAAGTCTTTAAATTGAACTTGAGTAAAAATAATGAGTCAGCATGTAGCTATACATTTGAATCAAAAGTATGGAATAACCAACAAGGAGATCGAAGAGTTCCTTTTCAATATCTCACCCAACCCAAGTTAAAGATCAGTGCTGAAGACTTAAATGATCACACTCGTAAGATCAAATTTAGCTTCAAAGTTAATAAACATGGAGACGTGAAAAGTTCGAAGATTACCAAGGGCTCAGGCATTTATCGCCTAGATCAACAGGTACTGACTGCTGTGAATGGTGCGAAAGTGGATGTTCCTAGACAATACTGGATATATAAAAAATCCAAATTAAAGGATGAGATTGAGTTTAATCTTCAAAAGTGTGATTAAAATTGTTAAATTTCCTGTTCTAAGATAAGTAATAGAGCATTAAACAATTCCAATATATAAAAGGTAAATAAATAGATAACGTCCGATTTTTGCAATGGAGACAATCCATAAAAATCGGACGAAATTTTCTTTCATCAATCCTGCAATCAAAGTGATTGGGTCTCCAATAATAGGCACCCAACTCAACAGCAAAGACCAAAATCCATATTTATGGTAAATATTTTGCGCTTGATTCAATTTACCTTCGGAGACAGGAAACCATTTCTTATCTTTAAACTTCTCTATCTTTAGCCCAAGATACCAATTCACACAAGAACCTAAAATATTTCCAAGGCTTGCCACAGCAATCAGGATCAACGCCGAGTATTGAGCCTGAATAAGCAGCCCGACAAGAACAGCCTCCGACTGGAGAGGCAACAGTGTGGCAGCCCCCAAAGCACAAATAAATAGAAAGAATAAACTCAGCATTAAAGCCCTAATTTTTTCTTAGTAGATTTATATTCATAAATAGACCACACAATCCCAACGATCAAAAGCCCATAACGACTTAAATCATAACGCTGTGTCAAAGGGCGAATCACTTCTCGTAGGATAGATTGGTGTTTGGTTGCCAACTCTGTTACCACAGATTGAATATGAACTGCTTCAGTAATGAGCAACAATAAACACCCGACTAAGCCCAAAAGAATACCAGCATAGATGCGTGGATTAGTCTCAATCATCTTCGTAAGGTTTAAAATAAATGTTTTCATAAGGCGTTTACTCAATAAAAAACCACCATTGCGGTGGTTTAACTCTTCACTTTTATCTTATCACAACTCTTTTAACACTGTTATTTCACACTCATATTGGATAGTGCTTTATCCACCGCAGGGCGTTGCTTTAAGCGTTCAAAATATCCTTTAACATTTGGAAATTCATCAAGATTTATTCCCTGCCACTCATAGCGCATTAACCAAGGGAAAATGGCAATATCTGCAATTGAATAATCACCTGCGACATAATCTTGACCAATTAGCTGGCGATCGAGTACCCCATACAGTCTTTTAGTTTCAGCTTGATAACGCTCAATGGCATACGGAATTTTTTCAGGAGCAAACTGACTAAAATGATGATTTTGACCTAACATTGGTCCGAATCCCCCCATTTGCCACATCAACCATTGCTCTACTTCGACACGCTGTTGCTCATCCTGAGGATAGAACAGCCCAGTCTTACGACCTAAATATTGCAGGATAGCGCCAGACTCAAAGATGGAAATCGCTTCACCTCGAGGACCTTGCTGATCGACAATGGCTGGAATTTTATTATTGGGAGAAATTTTTAAAAAATCAGGTTGAAACTGGTCATTCTCTAAAATATTAATTGGATACACTTGATAATCCAAACCCATTTCTTCTAATGCAATCCTAATTTTAAGCCCATTGGGTGTTCCCCAATAATATAAATCGATCATTTGCCTTTTTTACTCCATTCACCATTTCGGTGCTCTGCTAGACAACATAATAGAACTCTGATGAAACAACAAGGACGTTTTATACACATATTATTAACCATATGCGCAAATGCACCAACTCTATCCTTATTTTTTCAAAAATTTTTAAAATTGATCACTTGAAATTTTTCACCCAGATCACATATTTATTTTGAGCAAGATTGAGCTGAGACTACATGCTTCATTTGTAGTGATTCACTCGTTTGCTTACTGTTGATGCTTAGCATGACAGGCTGATTTCTTATTTTTATGACTTTGCTAAATATAGAAGGTTCTAATCATGAGCAATTTAAACTTAAACCCACTTTTCCGTCGTAGTATTGGTTTTGATCGTTTGCATGACTTTTTCGATTATGCAATGCAAAGTGATACCCCGAATTATCCGCCATATAATATTGAAAAACACGGTGAAAATCGCTATCGAATTATTGTTGCCACAGCAGGTTTCAATCAAAGTGAATTAAACCTCAGCATTGAAAATCAATTACTCACGATTTCAGGAAAACCTGATGCATTGCAAAATGAGTCAACTGAGTATTTGCACAAAGGCATCGCACGTCGCTCTTTTAAGTTATCACTTCGTTTAGATGAGCATATTGAAGTGCAACAAGCTGATTATAAAAATGGTTTACTTATTATTGATTTAGAACGGATTATTCCTGAAGAAAAGTTACCGCGTGAAATTCCGATTGGTAAAAAGCTTCTTTTAGAATCTAAAGATCAAACTGAGAAAACAGTTCAATCAGATTAACTTCAACCTAAAAATATCAAACTCTATGTTTGAACATAAAAAAAGCCCTGCAATTGCAGGGCTTTTTTTATGTCATAAACGTATGTTATTTTTTCTTTTTCGGTCCAATTAACATACCCATTTGACGACCTTCCATTTTTGGTGATTGTTCAATCACACCAAATTCAGCTACATCTGCTTCAATTTTTTGCAATTGAGCTAAACCTAACTGTTGGTGAGCCATTTCACGACCACGGAAACGTAGAGTAATTTTAACTTTGTTACCCTCTTCTAAGAAACGAAGAATGGCACGCAGCTTGATGTTGTAATCACCAACGTCTGTACCAGGACGTAACTTGATTTCTTTCACCTGAACTTGATGCTGCTTTTTCTTCGCATCTTTTTGCTTTTGCTTCAGATCAAATAAATGTTTGTTAAAGTCCATGATTTTACAAACAGGTGGCTCTGCATTCGCTACGATCTCTACAAGATCAAGCTCAACTTCTTCCGCAGCACGCAATGCTTCAGCCAAAGAAACGATGCCCTTTTGCTCTCCTTCAGCACCAACGAGACGTACTTCTTTTGCACGGATCTCGTCATTTAATGCAGGACGATTGCTTTTAGCACCTTGTTGTTGGTTACGGTCAGGCTGTTTAATCTTTCTTACTCCACAATATACCGGCCGCGTTCGGCTACGGCTGCTTTCACTAAGTCAACGAAGGCATCAATTGACATAGTACCTAAATTTGTTCCAGAGCGAGTACGTACGTTTACTGTACCTTCCTCAACTTCACGGTCTCCAAGAACCAATAAGTAAGGAATACGCTCTAATGTACGCTCACGAATCTTAAAGCCGATCTTCTCATTTCTCAAGTCTGAAATCGCTCGAATGCCATTTTCTTGCAGTTTAGCGACCACTGACCCACATGCTTCTGCTTGAGAATCGGTAATATTCATGACGCATGCTTGGACTGGCGCCAACCATGGTGGCATAAAGCCTGCGTAATGTTCAATAAGTATACCAATAAAACGCTCGAAACTGCCAAGAATTGCACGATGCAACATCACAGGATGATCACGATCGTTATCTTCAGTGACAAAAGATGCATCTAAACGTACTGGCAAGTTAAAGTCACACTGTATTGTACCGCACTGCCAGATACGACCTAAACAATCTTTTAAAGAAAATTCAATTTTTGGACCGTAGAATGCACCTTCACCCGGTTGTAGATCCCATTCAAGCCCTGCAGCATCTAAAGCATCCGCCAAAGATTTTTCAGCGACATCCCAAAGTTTGTCATCACCCACACGTTTTTCAGGACGTGTAGACAATTTCATTTGAACGTCTTCAAAACCAAAGTCTTTATATACATCTAAAGTCAATTGAATGAAGTCTGCTACTTCTTGACCAATTTGTTCAGTGGTACAGAAAATGTGTGCATCATCTTGCGTAAAACCACGAACACGCATAATCCCGTGTAGAGAACCTGATGGTTCGTTACGATGACATGAACCGAATTCTGCCAAACGAATTGGAAGATCACGGTAAGACTTTAAACCTTGGTTGAACACTTGTACGTGACAAGGACAGTTCATGGGTTTAATGGCATAGTTACGGTTTTCAGAATGCGTGGTAAACATGCCATCAGCATAGTTTGCAGCATGACCTGACTTTTCCCAAAGGGTAAAATCAACCACCTGTGGTGTACGAATTTCTTGGTAGCCATTGTCTTGCTGGATTTTACGCATGTATTGTTCTAATACTTGGTAAATGGTCCAACCATTTGGATGCCAGAACACCATACCTGGTGCTTCTTCTTGCATATGGAACAAGTCTAAAGCTTTACCAATTTTACGATGGTCACGCTTTTCAGCTTCTTCAATACGTTTTACATAAGCAGCTAACTGTTTTTTGTCTGCCCAAGCTGTACCATAAATACGTTGAAGCTGTTCATTTTTCGCATCACCACGCCAGTATGCACCTGACATTTTGGTGAGTTTAAATGATTTTAAGAATTTAGTGTTTGGTACGTGTGGACCACGGCACATATCGACATATTCTTGATGATAGTACAGACCCATTTGAGTCTCGTTCGGCATATCATCAATCAAACGTAATTTATAATCTTCGCCACGTGCTTTGAACACTTCGATCACTTCAGCACGCGGTGTCATTTTTTTAATAACATCGTAATCTTCATCGATCAGCTTTTTCATGCGTGCTTCGATGGCTGCGAAATCGTCTAATGTAAATGGTTTTTCGCTGAAGATGTCGTAATAGAAACCTTCTTCGATCACAGGACCAATCACCATTTTTGCTTCAGGGAACAATTGCTTAACAGCATGACCCACTAAATGTGCGCAAGAGTGACGAATAATTTCGACACCTTCATCATCTTTAGGCGTGATGATTTGTAGTGTTGAATCTTCTGTAATGAGATCAGACGCATCAACAAGACGGTCATTTACACGACCTGCGACTGTATTTTTTGCTAGACCTGGTCCGATGCTGAGCGCAACGTCCATCACTGAAACCGCTTGATCAAATTGCTTTTGATCACCGTTTGGCAAAGTAATAATTGGCATAAAAAATCCTTAAGGAGTGATGCCCCGTACCATAGGGCATGTCACCGCGAGATTATGATCGAGGAAATCCTCAAAAGATAAAATCGGTGCAACCAAAATAATGTGCGAAAATTTTACACCCTTATTCATTTTTTATAAACCATTCACTAAAATTTAACAGTGATCTCATCCAAAATATGACAATATTCTCAAAACTATATTTTTTATAACAACGAACAACAACTTTTGATTGAGATCACAATGAATATTAAACCTAAATTTAGATTCAATGCATTGCTTACATCCTTAATAACAACTTCTCTATTATTGAGCGCATGCGGCGGTGGCGGGGATGACCTATCGTTTACAGATAACCTTGATCAAAACCAAGCAATTGAGTGTGTGAATGGCATACCGAAAAATTTAAAAACCAAGGGGCAAGGTATTCTTTCAGAAGAATTATTTGAACTTGAAAATGATCGTCAACAAAATGGTAAGCCAATTGTATTTTTCCTATCCAGCTTTCTAGATCAAGGTGTTTGGTATCAAAAAGTCAGTCAATTGATTCCCAATCAAGTCCCAAATAGTTTTAGCGAATTTGATTCTGCTTATCAAATTTCTCCAAACATACTGACCACTCAATTTAAACAGCAGGTGGGGTCTACAGGCTTTCCGCTTGGCTATGTATTATCGCAAAACAAGGAAGCGTTGCAAGTTGTTCCATTTAGCGATAGTTGTAATACTCAAACCGAACGTCAAATTGCGATGCATTTAAAATCAATCGACGTCAGCGGTAAAAAAATTGCAGATTTATTTGCTTACTACGAAAAAAACTCGAATCAAAATGAACGTTTAATTAATTCTGAACTTTATCAGATGATATCCTCCGATAGCGAACTCAATCCAAAGCTTTTGAAAAGCAATGCAATCTTCCCTGCCAATGCTAAAATTTATTACATCGATCAAGAGATTTATAATCAACCAATTATGGATTTCCATGACAAAAGCATTACTCAATATCGTAATTTAAATGAATATATCAGTGATAATAAACACCAACTTCCAAGTGGATTTAGCTGGAAATCGGATCAATTCTCAGGTCAAAACGTAGTCTACCCAGTGGACACTAAAACTGGAAAATATGCGTATTTGCAAAATGATGACATTTATCCAGCAGTTCAATACAACGGAAAGATTTATGCAGGTGAAGGTGTAATTCCAGGGAACTTTATTGAATACTCAAAAGATGATCCTGATGAAGCGATCGATATGTATACCACCTACTTCAATAAAGTTGCAGCTCAAGCTTTTGCGGATGCATTGAAATAATTTACTTGAAAAATTAGTTTCCTAAATAAGGCCACAAATATGTGGCTTTATTTTCATATCCCTCAATCCGTGCATTGTCCTAGATTTAGAAAACAGCTTATTGAGATTCTTGCTAAAACTAAATCCTTGTCATGGCATACTAAATACGCATTTTTTGATATTTTTAATTGAGATCATAATCTGATATCCATGAATGAATGGATACAACCCAAAATAACTTATCCTCTAAAAATAACATATTGATTCATCAACACTTTAGATCTATTTAATTTTACCCCCCCAAAATATATAGGCAGGTCACATGCAAGCACATCCGCTCATTTCATTTGATTCATTAGACGTTTTAAAACCGGCTTATGCACTCGCAGCCAATGTTGATCTGGTGGTTTTAAGATTAGCCGAGGATGACCCCGAACAAGTTGTGGTCATGTATGGGCGTTGTCAACATCGTGGCGCACTCATGTCTGATGCGCATATTCAAGGCGATAAACTTGTCTGCGGTTTACATGGCTCGCATTATAATTTCAAGACCGGAATCAACCCGCGCTATATCACCAAAAACTTACAGAAATTTAAAGCTTGGATTGAAAATGGTCAGGTTTATGTTGATCTTGAAGAAATTGCAGCATGGGAAGAAAAACATCCGCAAAATATAAAACGAGATCAGTATCAGGGCTTATATGCAGATTCACAGCCTGCACCTGAAGAGCCGCATAATCGATTCATTTTAGAACTGGCAAAACATGGCTTAAGCAAATTTGGACATCATGGTCCAACTGCGTCAATGGGCGTACCTTTTGATCAGCTTCCAAAATGGGAAGACATTCAACTGGTGACAGCTCAACTGTGGAAAATTCCCCTTTTAGATGATGCTCATGTCTCTACAGAAGTGATCATCGGCAAAAATGCAAAAAAGCCACTGAAATTAGATATTCCACTTTTTGTTTCTGACATGAGCTTTGGCGCATTGTCACAAGAAGCTAAAGTTGCATTAGCACAAGGCGCCGAACTTGCAGGCACAGGTATTTGTTCAGGTGAAGGCGGTATGCTGGATGATGAACAAGCATCAAACTCCAAATACTTCTATGAGCTGGCTTCAGGACGTTTCGGCTATGACATCGAAAAAGTAAAAAAATGTCAGGCTTTCCATTTTAAAGGGGGTCAAGCAGCGAAGACAGGAACAGGTGGTCACTTACCTGGACATAAAGTCGTTGGCAAAATTGCTGAAGTGCGCGGTTTACCTGAAGGTCAAGCGGCAATCTCCCCTGCGACATTCCCAGACTGGACTGAACTTGCTCAATATAAAGCTTTTGCAGACTATATCCGCGAAGAAACAGGTGGCATCCCGATTGGTTTCAAACTCTCAGCCCAGCATATTGAACGTGACATTGACGCAGCACTCAGTATCGGTGTGGATTATATTATTTTAGATGGCCGTGGTGGCGGTACAGGCGCGGCTCCAACGCTGTTCCGTGACAATATCTCAGTACCCACGATTCCAGCTTTAGCACGTGCACGTCGTCATTTAGATCGTTTGGGTCGCCGTGATATTAGTTTGGTGATCACCGGCGGTCTGCGTGTGCCAGCAGACTTCATCAAAGCCTTAGCTCTTGGTGCAGATGCGATTGCTGTCTCTAACTCAGCAATGCAAGCCATTGGCTGTTTAGGTATGCGTGCATGTCAAACCAATGACTGTCCTGTTGGTATTGCAACGCAACAAGATCATTTACGCCGTCGCTTAGAAATTGAAAAATCAGCACAACAATTGGCAAATTTCTTTAATGCTTCGACTGAACTGATGAAAGTCATGGCGCGTGCATGTGGTCATCATCACTTAAATCAATTTAACTTAAGTGATTTAACCACTTGGAAAAAAGAGATCAGCGAGTTAACTGGGATTGAATACGGCGGTATCCGTTAAAATCATCCTGATATACAAGACCTGCTAAAGTCTATTCATTTAAATGGGTAGGCTTTCCTTTAGACCCTACAATTATTTTTGATTTAAGTTGCCTGATTGATAATTGATACAAAATCCCACTAAAACACACCAGTGACGAAATAACACACGACTAAAGCATAAAGGACTTTTTGATAAAAAATTCTTATCTTGTAGCAAGGAAGAATAATTATACTTTTGGAGAAACACCATGGTCAGTGCTTATGATGAATTACCACGTACACCAGCGAATTTTGTTGCTTTATCCCCTTTGCGCTATTTAGAACGTGCTGCATACATCTACCCTGATCAAGCTGCCATTATTCATGGACAGCGTCGTATTACGTGGCGTGATAAATACAATCGCTGTCGCCAATTTGCGCATCAACTGCAAAATCTCGGCATTAAAAAGAACGATACTGTTTCCGTACTTCTTCCTAACGTTCCTGCGATGCTGGAAGCACACTTTGCTGTTCCCATGTCAGGTGCTGTTCTCAATACATTAAATACTCGCTTAGATGCCAAAACTTTAGCGTTTATGCTCGAACATGCAGAATCAAAAGTGCTGTTGGTCGATCCTGAATTTTCAGTACTTGCACAAGAAGCATTGGCACTCATTGACCAAGATATTTATGTGATTGATGTTGCTGATACTGAATATGAAAATCATGCCACGACTGCTTTGATCGGTCAGATAGAGTATGAAAAATGGCTCAAAGGTGGTGACAGTAACTTTGAATGGCATTTACCACAAGATGAATGGGATGCCATCAGTTTAAGCTATACCTCGGGTACAACAGGCAACCCGAAGGGCGTGGTTTATCATCATCGTGGGGCTTATATCAATGCAGCCAGCAATATCATTGCCTGCGGTATGACCCCTCGTGCGACTTATCTTTGGACGCTGCCACTGTTCCACTGTAATGGTTGGTGTTTTGGCTGGACAATGGCAGCCAATGGCGGCACCAACATCTGTTTACGCAAGGTTGACCCTGAGTTAATTTTCAAACTGATTGCTGAGCATAAAGTCGATTATTTCTGTGGTGCACCGATTGTCCTTTCCATGATGATCAATGCGCCAAAAGATAAACAAATCAAAATTGAGCATCGAGTAGAAGTCATGGTTGCAGGTGCTGCACCTCCAGCAGCAATCATTGAAGGCATGCGTAATCTCGGTGTGAATGTCACCCACGTTTATGGTTTAACCGAAACCTACGGCCCATCTGCGCTTTGTGCTTCTCAAGCGGGTTGGAGCGACCTTTCTATTCAGGAACAGGCTCAACTCCATTCGCGTCAAGGTGTACCTTATCCGCTACAAGACGGCATGAAAGTACTAGACCCTGACACCATGCAGCCTGTTCCCAACGATGGAACGACCATGGGCGAAATCATGTTCCGTGGAAACATCGTCATGAAAGGCTATTTGAAAAATAAACAAGCCACTGAAGAAGCCTTTGCAGGCGGATGGTTCCACACAGGTGACTTAGCGGTGAGTCAGCCTGATGGTTATGCAAAAATTACGGATCGCTCAAAAGATGTGATCATTTCAGGTGGTGAAAATATTTCATCCTTAGAAGTTGAAGAAGTCCTTTATCAACATCCAGCAGTGATGACAGCTGCCGTCGTTGCAAAACCTGATCCACGCTGGCAAGAAGTACCCTGTGCATTTATCGAACTCAAGCAAGGGGCTGAAGCAACCCCTGAAGAGATTATTGAGCATTGCAAACAACATCTCGCGCGCTTTAAAGTACCTAAAGATGTGGTTATTACTGAAATTCCAAAAACATCGACAGGAAAACTACAAAAATTCGTTCTGCGTGAATGGGCAAAAGAGCGCTCAGTCGGTGAATTCACCTAAGTGATCAAAATCTGATGAAAGGCTAATTTTCCTTAAAATAAAAAGCGACCGATTGGGTCGCTTTTTATTTTATCGTCTTGAAATTAATTTTTTAGGAATAAAATACGGATTCAGTTTCAAGATGTAATAAGGGTTTAATCACAATCGCTTGACGACAAATACCCTCAACTGCGCGTTGTTGCTCAAAAATATCAGCAGGCATGGCTTCAAAAGAATCAAAAAATTGAACTTCAAGCTCATCAATGTCATAGATCAGGGAATGGTTACCAATACCATCCAAGGTGTCGTAATACACGATTACCCAAGCACCTTGTTGTACTTCATTCAGAAGCTCAGAATAACCCAGTGCGGGTTGAACCTGAATATTCATCTTTTGTGCAGCTTGATATAGAGCAGGTTCATTTTCATGCTGATCCAAATCCTCATCGGTATGGAACAACACATTGAAGCCTAATCGTTTCAATCCCACTGCCAATCCAATGCCAAAGGTTCCAACCTCAGAATCATAGTTTAAAATTTCAAGTAGCTGACTAAATGCGATCTCTATTTCACAATGCTGTAATACCATCCACACTGCAAATACACCGCAGTTTGACTCCAGATTCTGTAACTCTTGGGGTATGACTATACTCATGTCAGGGCTCATATGGGCTGGTCATTATGATTGCTTCATTCATACCTTTAGCTCACTGAATAAAGATTCAACTTAGCTTCGATGCAAATCTAAATCAGTTGACTAAAAAATGCAGTGCAATTTTAAAAGGTTTGAAATGTAAAAAAGCGACCAAAGTCGCTGAATTACAGAGCTCAACATACTTAAAATTTAAGCATATCAGCAGATGAAATAGATTATGAATTTTCTGAAATCAGTGCAACTTGCTGTACATAATTGGTTAAATTCAATTTGGACTGTGCAACGGCTTCTTCGCCCAACTGCTGCTTAATATCACGTTGAATACGCAAAATATGTTGGCGAATAGGATGATGCTCAGCTGCATTATACATTTTCATGAATTCTTTAATCGCAGGATCACCTTGTGCAATCATACGATCAACCCAACGATGTAACTGCGCTGTCTTCTTTAAACCTTGTTGAGGGGTTAAATAAGACAAAATCACCGATTCATCCTCATTACGCAATAATTTACCAATGCGTAAAAATTGACGACGACGAGCCTCTCCCGATGTGATCAATTGGACATCTAGAATTGCTTCGATTAAGCGCTCTTCCACAGGAAGACTGAGGATTTTCTTTTTCGGCAACTCAGCGAGTTGCGCCCCTAAAGCAGCCATGCGTTGCACAGCTTTCTTTTGTTCGGTTTTACTTGCACGCCCTTCTAAAGAATCAAAATCATCTTCAGTAAAACGTTGCGATCGACGTGCCACGATTATTCAGCCTCGTAAAATTTTGCTGCGAATAATGCCTGAATCTCAGACAAAGCTTTTTCTTCGTCCGCTCCTTCAACCACTAAACGTAAAGTTGTACCTTTGCCTGCACCAAGCATCAGCAATGACATGATATTTTTGGCATCAACTAATTTATCGCCTTTACCAATTTGAATCGAACTACGAAACTTGGTAGTAACTTCGATGAGCTTGCCAGATGCACGCGCATGTAATCCTAATTTGTTAATAACGTCAATAGTTGTGTCAATCATGACCAGTGCTTCATTTCTCTATGCAAGACTTGAATAGACCATTTTGCCTCAAGAGCCTTTTTCAGTCTATCTACAATATATACAGAACGATGTTGACCGCCCGTACACCCAATAGAAATCGTAATATAATGACGATGCCCTTCCGCAAAGGCAGGCAGCCATTTATTTAAAAATTGATGTAAATCATTATACATCTCATTGGTTTGCTCAAATGAATCTAAGAAAAGTTGCACAGGCTCATCTAAACCTGAATATTTTCTGAGTTCATTGTCCCAATGTGGATTTGGCAAATGACGCACATCAAAAATAAAATCTGCGTCTAAAGGAATGCCATGCTTGTATCCAAATGATTGTAAAATCACGATCAGATTATCAACCTGACCCAATTTGGATAATAAAGTATCTTTTAAGTCATGAACACTTTTATCTGAAGTATCGATCTGAACAGTAGCTTTATGTTGAATGGGGCGAAGTAATGATTTTTCTTCTTGGATACACTCATTCAAGCTTTTAAAGCGACTAGCCAAAGGATGTGGACGGCGTGATGCGCTAAAACGTGCAATCAGCTCCTGATCCTTGGTGGTCAAATAGATAACATCAACAGCGCCATGTTTTTGCAACTGTTCAAAAACCTGATCAAACTCTTGCAAATCAGCTCGGGTGCTACGGACATCTACACCCAAAGCCAACTGTTCTAAATTATTTTCTTGATCCAACTTACCAACAATTTCAGGGAGTAAAGCCAAAGGCAAATTATCAATACAGTAATATCCAAGGTCTTCAAGTACCTGCAAAGCAGATGACTTACCTGATCCAGATTGTCCTGTAACAATAAGAATGCGCTTCATGAAATCTCCATAAAAAATGCGTTAAGCTTTGAAATTCACCTGTAAATTATCAATCAAACGTGTTTTACCAATTTTTGCTGCCACAAATAACACGACATTTTGATCAAAGTTTTCCACTGCTTGAAGCATCGGTGTACGCGCTTCAACATAATCAACAACGAAACCAGCAGTGGTTAATTCAGCTTTAATTTTAGCTAATACGTTATTGAGATTTTCGCCAGCACGAAGACTTGCTTCAGCCGCTTTTAGAGATTGATAAATCACAGGAGCAGTTTGACGATGCTCTTCTGATAAATAACCATTGCGTGAACTGAGTGCCAAACCATCTTCCGCACGTGTAATTGGCACACCAATCACTTCAATGGGCATGTTCAAGTCTTGAACCATTTGCTTAATCACGGCCAATTGCTGAAAATCTTTTTGCCCAAAGAAGGCGAAGTTTGGCTGAACAATATTAAATAACTTGGTGACAACCACAGCAACGCCATCAAAGTGCCCTGGACGCTGCGCACCACACAGATCATTGGTGATTTGGCTCACGCTGATATTGGTCAGGCGTGGCTTTCCTGTACCATACATTTGTTCAACTGAAGGCGCAAAAACGATGTCACAACCGACATCAGCCAGTAGATTACTGTCTTGCTCTAACGTGCGTGGATAACTGTCATAATCTTCATTGGGTCCAAATTGAATTGGATTGACGAAAATACTTACAACCACAACATCACAAAGCTTTCTTGCCTCACGTACAAGATTCAAATGACCCTGATGCAAGTTACCCATTGTAGGTACAAAACCGATCGTTTTACGCGTTTGACGAGCACTGCTTAATGATGCAGTTAATCCATGTATTGTTGTTTCAGTTTTCATTCTTTACAGCTCAACTTCTTCGCATTTGACGACTTAGAGTTCGACTTGAAATGTATGTTCTTTCGCAGGGAAAGACTGATCTTGTACCGCAACATGATACGCTTTAATCGCATCAAGAATCGCAGTTTCACCGGATTGTTCTTTCATAAAGTTACGGACGAAACGTGCGACTCGACCAAAATTTAGACCTAACATGTCTTGAACAACCAGCACTTGACCATCCGTATCCGCACCAGCACCAATACCAATCACGGGTACATGTGGGAACAGCTCCGTAATCTCTTTCCCCATTTGTGCAGGGACACATTCTAGTAAGAGCACAGCAGCACCCGCTTCTACTACCGCTTTACAATCCGCAATCAATTGATCCGCTGCATCGCGTGTTTTCGCTTGTAATTTATAACCACCAAAGACATGGACAGATTGAGGCGTTAGCCCCAGATGCACACACACAGGAATACCATTACGCGTCAGGGTTTGTACCGTTTCGCTCAGCCAAGCACCCCCTTCAATTTTGACCATTTGCGCGCCAGCTTGCATCACTGTTTTCGCATTGACTAATGCATCATTCAAAGTCGCGTAGCTCATGAACGGCAAATCCGTCATGATAAATGAATGCTGATTGGTACGACGTACTGCTGCGGTGTGGTACGCCATATCTGCAACATTAACGGGTAATGTCGAGTCATGACCTTGAATGGTCATACCCAAAGAATCACCAATTAAGATCGAATCAATTTCGGCAAGTTCCATTGCCTTTGCCATGCTTGCGTCATAACACGTTAGACATGAAAATCTGCGACCTTGCTGTTTGAATTGTCTTAAATCGCTTAGACTAATCATGACGATGTCCTCTAAAATTGTTCTTTCGAACATTTAAAATGAAATATTGACCCAAGTTGCATCTGCGAGCACAGTCAAATCACTCTGTTGCACGATGTCTAAATCTTTGATCGAATGATCGTTTACAACTAAATTTGGATCAAGATCTAACAGTGGAATCAAAACAAAATCACGTTCTAGTACGCCCACATGTGGAACGGTCAAACGTTCATTCTGTATCTGCTGTTGTCCATATATCAGTAAGTCTAAATCTAAAGTTCTCTCACCCCAATGACGTAGGCGTACCCGACCTGACTCTTGCTCAAATTGCTGTAGTTGATCAAGCAAATCGAGCGGCGCTAACTCAGTGGTCAATGCAACCACAGCATTATGATAATTGGGCTGATCCTGCGGTCCCATCGGAGAACTTTGATAAAGCTTGGAGGCTTTCACTGTCCCTAAGGTTGCAAGCTTATGGTAAGCCTCAGCCAAAATTTGCTGAGAATCCCCTAAATTACTACCTAAACCAATGTACGTAAGCTGACTCATTGTGTAGGACCAAAAACCACTTCTTTTAAATCACGTTGAACACGACGACGCTTTAATATCGGGTGATCTGCATGAATCGTACCCGGTGCAACAGCTACTTGTGACGCTGAACGTCCTTGACCATTACGATGATTCTCATACGGTTGATTTGCAGGTTTACGCGGACGACGCGTTCTAGACTCAGACTCTTTCACTAAAGGTTCGATACGAGCAGAAACAGTTTCTTCAGGTGGTTGCTCTGTCGTCACTGTTTTTCGACGACTCTTGGTACGTTGACGATTATATTGCGCAATTACGCGCTCTTTTTCATCACGTGACATGACCTGATAAGCATCCCACCAAGATCCCATGCCTTGTGTCGAATCATCACCCGATTTTTCGCGTAATAGCATAAAATCAAAACCAGCACGGAATCGTGCATGACTTGATAATGCTTCAATTTGCTGTGGTTTTGGATTCAATAAACGGGTTTGCATTTCCCAAACTTCACGAATAAATGTTTCCGCGAAGCGTGGGATAATGGTGCGCGTGGCTTGAAGTTTCAGGACGTCTAATCCCGCTTGAGCTCTAGCTTCAGCAGCAACCATGCCTTTACTTAAATTCGCAGCACAACGCTCTAAGAAAGGCTGCCATAACAACACTGCATAGAAAAATGCAGGGTTAATCGTTTTACCCACCTGAATACGTTGATCAGTATTTTTAGCTGCACGCTCGATAAATTGATTGGTTTTCGGGGGTAATTCGGCAAATAACTGCTTCCAAATACCAAATTCAATCAACATCGGTAGCACACGATGCAAATGCCCCATCGTAAATAATTTTTGTGACTCATCGTATAAACGGTGCGGAGAAACATCACGTAAAAGTTGAGTCAATTCTGGGGTGAAAACTTTAAGAATTTCAGGTGCAATTTTAAAATTTAATTTTGCAGCGAATCTTAAAGTACGCAACATACGCACTGGATCTTCTTCAAAACGTAATAACGGATCGCCCAATAAACGTAAGGTTCGAGATTGAATATCTTCTATTGCATTACAAAAATCCAGCACAATGCCTTTACGTGGTTGGTAATACATGGCATTGATCGAAAAATCACGGCGAACGAAATCTTGTTCAATCGTACCCCAGTTATTATCGCGTAAAATCATACCAGCGGCAGACGTCACGGCTTTTTTAGGGGGAGCACGGAATGTCGCCACTTCAATCAGTTCACGCCCAGAATAGACATGTGCTAATTCAAAGCGACGACCGATAATACGGCAACGACGTCCAAAGACTTCCTTAATTTGCGAAGGTGTTGCGTTGGTTACTGCATCAAAATCCTTAGGTTCAAGCCCAAGCATTAAATCACGCACCCCACCACCGACTATATAAGCGTCATAGCCAGCTTTAGTTAATGAATCGATGACATCTAAAATGTAAGAAGGTAATTGAGTGGTGGATAATCCACACTTTGACGCGTGCAAAGTTTGCAAAAGACGCTGTCTCCTACGTCAGGACGTAAAAATCATAATTGTGCTAATCATATATCTAACACAATCAAAGGGCAATTTGATTATCCCAATCTATCGTATATTCTTCAGTCACCAGCTAAAACATCTAAACTATAAATAACCCTACTTTTCAGGTTATAAGCTTAGCAGCGCCTTATTCTTTTCTAAAAGTTTAGGTCCTATCCCCTTCACATTTTTAAGTTCATCAATACTTTTAAAGCCCCCATTCTTTTGGCGATATTCAATAATCGCTAATGCTTTTTTCTCACCAACACCATGAAGCTGTTGTAGCTCTGATACGGGTGCAGAGTTTAACTTGACTTTTCCACCCGCTAAATGCTGTGTTGATTTTGAGGATGAGCCTTTACTCGAAGTCGTGGGTCTGGACAGATAGTGATTCGGTTGGCTTTTAGCCAGTTGAGCATCCTTCGCCTCTTGCTCGGCTTTCCACTGTAAATATTGGCGATCAAATTGCTGAGCATGCCCAAAGATAGGAATACTCAAAGCCACAATAAAAGAAAGTAGAGAAAATAACTTAAGTTGAAGGATTTTCATAAGATACCTGTACAAGACTATGTTTATTTTTAAGTTCAGCTTGTTGTTTTAAAAATTGTTTTGCCTGATCCCAAAGTTGATCCATTTCTTCTAAACTCATCTGTTCCAAGTTCTTATTTTGTCGGATCGCTTGGTCTTCGATATAGCTAAATCTGGATTTAAACTTGTGAATTGTACTTAACAACGCCATTTCACTGGACACATTGAGTTTACGACCAACATTGATTAAAGAAAATAAACAATCACCAAACTCATCCTGCATTTCATCGGAATTATTATTCAGTACAGCTTGACGTAGCTCACCTAACTCTTCTTCTAGTTTTTGATAAGCATCTTCGGCATGTTTAAAATCAAAACCAATTTTTGCCACATTTTTTTGAATTTGCTCAGCTTGTATCATCGCTGGACCATGCTTTATTTCATCCAATCGAGATTTCGGCTGATCTTTTTTTTCATCCGCTTTAATCAGCTTCCAAAGCTCAGCAACCTCATTTTCACTCAATTGATTAAACTCATCTGGTTGAAACACATGAGGATGTCTTCGAATGAGTTTCTCAGAAATACTTTCAACCACATCATTAAAATCAAATGCACCTTGCTCACTATACATTTGCGCTTGAAAAACCACCTGCAACAGTAAATCCCCCAATTCCTCCTTAATATGTTGTGCATCACCAGATCGCACCGCATCTTCAACTTCATACGCTTCTTCGATCGCATAACGCGTTAGACTCATTGGCGTTTGAGCTTGATCCCATGGACATTTTTCTCTTAATGTTTGCATGATGTTTAGTAGTTTTTCCATTAAAGAAACCTCTCATAAAACCTGTAGATACAATGCTTAAATCATTTGCTTAAAGCCAATGCTCGTTTTATGCTCAGAACAACAAGTCAAAACAACAATGCAATAAACAAGGACATTTAAATGACACAGAGTATTTTCATCAGTGGGTCAGCACAAGGTATCGGTGCAGCAGTTGCAAAATTATTTTATAAAAAAGGCTATAAAGTCGGTATTTATGACATCAATGCTGTTCAAGCGCAGAATTTAGCATCTGAATTAGGGGCAAATGCTAAAGCAGGATTACTCGATGTCGCCGATTATGAAAATTGGCAAAAATCATTACAAGAGTTCAGTGACTGGGCTGGCGAAATCAATATTCTGGTCAATAATGCAGGGATTCTGTATTCAGGTGCTTTCGAAGCTACGGACATTCAAGCGCATCATCGAACCATTAATATCAATGTGAATGGCGTACTTAATGGTTGTCATGCCGCATTTCCTTATCTTAAAAATGCTTCTTTTGCTCGAGTTATTAACCTTTCTTCAGCTTCAGCTATATATGGCCAAGCAGATTTAGTGTCTTATTCGGCAAGCAAGTTTGCGGTGCGTTCGATCACTGAAGGTTTAGATGTCGAATGGGAAAAATATGGAATCCGAGTTTTAGATGTCATGCCACTCTTTGTGCAAACAGCAATGGTAAAAGATATGGATGCAGGAACGATTCAAAATATGGGGGTTAATCTCACGCCGGATGATGTTGCAGAGCAAATCTTTAAAACTGTGATACTGAAAGATTCAATTTTTACTGCGACTCATCATACTGTTGGTCTCAAAGCCGAAGCCATGTTTCACCTCTCTCGCATGAGTCCTCAATTTATAAATAGATTGAGCAATTTATTTTTAAGTAAAAAGAAATGACAACTTCGTCACATTTATGTAATATTCTCTCGCCCTCCAGGGCTTTTAATAACAATGCGTTACTTATGAGAATATAAAATGAAAAAAATGATTACTTTGGCTCTTGCTACAGCGCTTACATCGACAGCATTTGCAAACTCTACGAGCGAGACACAGAGTTTAACAAAGCAACATACCACTGCTGAACTTAAGGCAATGGACTGCGCAACACTTGCTGTTGAAAAAGCGAATGCTAAGCGTAACCTAGAAGCTGCTGATAAAAACATTGCAACGGCAGCAACTCAAACTCCAGGTAAGTCTTTGAGCAAATGGGCTGGTATGGCTGGTAGTGCACTGTCTACATTTGGTGGTAACTCTGAAAAAGCGACTAAAATGGGGCAAGTTGCGAACAGCGTAGCGGGTGAGAAAGATACTTCTGAAGCGGGTAATGTTCAATTACAACAGCAAATCAAAGCAGCATCGCAAGCTAACGTTGACAATATTGGTATCTACCAAGGTTCTAAGAAATGCAAGATCTAAGTCTTAATTAATATTTTGACTTTCATCAGTATTTAAAAAGCCTGCAATTGCAGGCTTTTTAAATTTCAAATGATTCTTCGACTTTAAAACAAAAATTTGAATTAATTACCCTGAACTAAACGTCTCGCACTGATAATGCCAGGTTGCTGCTCCAGACGAGCCAACAAACGCGATAATTGGGCTAAGCCTTTAACCTCAATCAATAATTTCATATTCGCGATACCATCCATTTCAGAAATGGTATTCACCTGACGAATATTAATTTGATCTGAGAAAATCACCTGCGTTAAATCTTTAAGCAAACCACGTCGATCATAAGCCTCAACCACGATTTGCACACTTTGACCACGTGTGGGTTGCATTTCCCAATCCGCCTCAACAGCACGTTCAGGCTCATGTGAGATCATGCGCACATAATCGGCGCATGCAACTTTATGGATACTCACACCACGATTCAATGTGATATACCCTGCGATTGACTCACCATGCACAGGCTGACAACATTGTGCAATATGCAATTCAACATTATCTAGACCATCAATTAAAATCCCATGTGCAGACAAAGTATGGCTTGCACGTGGATTTAAAGTCGGCTTCAACACCAGTTCAGGTTCATCCTGATCCAAGTGCATATGACGATTCACTTGATTCATCAGTGCGTGCAAACTAATATCGCCACTCACCAATGAAACTAAAATATCCTCACCTGTTTTGACATTAAAATGATTACAGTAATCATTCAGGTCAATACTCTTTGGGTGAATCGCAAGACGTGAAAGCTCTTTTGCAAGCAATTCACGCCCCACTTCAAGATTCTTACTACGATCTTGTTGTCTAAACCAATGACGTAATTTATCTCTTGCTCGCGCAGTTTTAATATAACCTAAAGAGTTTACTAACCAATCACGATTTGGTTCACGATCTTTCTTGGTTAAAATTTCAACCTGCTCACCTGTTTTCAATGTATAGGTCAGTGGAACATAGCGTTGGTTCACTCGTGCGGCATAGCACTTATTCCCAACTTCAGTATGTACGTGATAAGCAAAATCTAGAACCGTCGAATTACGTGGCAATTCTTTGATATCACCATCGCGACTAAAGACATAAATTTTCTCAAAGTCTTCAAAATCTTGAAGCTGATCAAAATTCTCTGTGTCATCCTCATTGGGATGACCACTTGACTCATTACGCTCTTGATAATGTTCGAGCACTGAACGCAAAGAATGTAAGCGATGATTAAAGGAGTAATCGGTTGCTTTCGAGCCTTCTTTATAATTGAAATGCGAACACACCCCAAGCTCGGCTTCATTATGCATTTCATGCGTACGAATCTGAATTTCTAAAGATTTATTTTCCGCAATCACCGCTGTATGCAATGAACGATAGCCATTGGCTTTAGGATTAGTAATGTAGTCATCAAATTGATGTGGAATATGGCGCCAAATCTGATGAACAATACCGAGTGTGTGATAACACTCAGGCACTTGTTTGACCAATACACGTAAAGCGCGAATATCGTAAAGCTGATCAAAACTTAAATTCTTGCTTTTCATTTTTCGATAAATCGAATAAATATGCTTCACTCGACCAGAGATTTCAGCTTCAATACCGTGATCTAAAAGCTCATTCTTGAGACGATCAACCACAAACTGAATATATTGTTCACGCTCTAAACGCTTTTCATTGAGCAATGATGCAATTTCTTTATAACGTTCTGGTGCAAGATAACGGAAGGCTAAATCTTCGAGCTCCCACTTTAACTGCGCAATCCCTAGACGATGCGCTAAAGGTGAATAAATCGTTAGAATTTCACGTGCTACTCGTTCTTGACGTTCACGTGATGCATCAGCCAACTCACGAAGTGCCAAAGTACGTTCAGCCAACTTAATCAATACAACACGAACATCTTCAGTGACAGAGATCAGCATCTTATAGATACCGGTCAAATGCTCACGTTGGTTGTTATTAAAGTGATCCTCTAAACGCTTATTTTTCTCAATCAATTCAGAAAGTTTACCCATCGCCAAAGTTCCTTTGACGAGGTTATACACATTTTCACCAAATGATTTTTTAATTTCTTCAAGCGAGGTAATGCCTTCACGGACACTACGATAAAGCATTGCCGCCGAAAGCGTATCTTCGTCTACATGTAAATGCGCAAGAATATCCGCCATTCCCAGGCCTGTGGCAAAGGTATTGGTCTTATGATTTAGCGTCGACTCAAGTTCCTTTTGTAGTACCGACTGAGCTACTTTTTCTAGTTGTTTAAGTTCTATACCGTCCAAAATAACACGCGCACGGTCTAGCCAAGTTGCTAGTCCCAATTGCGCTTCAGCGGCATGTTCTACAGACGTTTCCTCAGACAACTCAGTGAGTCGTCCAGGCAACTGTTCACGTACTGTGACCATACCCTTCTCCTATCAATCTACTCTTCATTATTCTCAATCAAATACTTAACTTTTTTCAAATAAAGCAATAGATTCAACATGTCCCGTGTGGGTAAACATATCCATTACACCTGTTTTTTTAAGTTCATATCCATATTGAACCAAAATACCAGCGTCTCTTGCTAATGTAGCAGGATTACAAGAAACATAAACTATTCTTTTTGCACCAAAATTAGGTACATAGTTCATAATTTCTTCTGCCCCAGCACGAGGCGGATCAATTAACAGTGCATCAAAGCCTTGATTTGCCCAAGAATGTTGCGAAAAGTCTTGTGTTAAATCTTGCGAGTAAAATTTAACATTGGTGATGCCGTTTTTCAGTGCATTTTCTGTACCGCGACTCACCATCTCTTCACTCCCTTCCACCCCTACAACAAGCCCTTCGCTACCCACTTTACGCGCCAATGGTAGAGAAAAATTACCTAAACCACAGAACAAGTCGAGCACTCTTTCACCTGACTTTAACTGTAGCAATTCACATGCCATCTTTATCATTTGGGCATTGACTGTTGGATTAACTTGGGTAAAATCTGTTGGCTTAAACGAAAATTTAATATCAAATTCATGTAATTGATAATGCAAACGCATTTCCGCTTGAGCATCATCTATACGATGTAAGCTCTCTATTCCTTTCGGCTGCAAATACAATTGCCACTGTTTATCTAACGCAAATTTCTTTAATCGGTTGACATCATCTTGATTCAATTTATTGATATGACGGACCAATAGAGCAGTATCCTCATCTCCCTTGGCTAATTCTATATGACCAATGTCGGATTTGCCTTTTAGACTTTCGAGTAATGCGCGTAGCTCAGGAAGTGCTTGATCTAGCCCTTGATTTAATATTTTACACGTTTGAATATCAGTGAGTCGGTTACTTTGCGCTTCTCGAAAACCCATCAGTAATTTATTTTTGTTGGGAATATAACGAATGCCAATACGGGCTTTATGACGATAATCGGATCGTAATGAAAGAATGGGCGCTAACCACTCCCGTGGTTGAATTCCTGCAAAATGTTCTAAATGTGATTTGAGCACGTCTTGCTTTACGCGAATTTGCTCGTCGGTGTGAATGTGTTGCATGCTACATCCACCACACGATCCAAAATGTGGGCAGATTGGATCGACACGATATGGACTGGGTTCACTCACCAATTGCACACAATCTGCTTCTTCTAATTTTTTGGCTTGATGCGTAATTTGAGCTTCGACAGTTTCTCCAGGTAAAGCATAACGGATAAATACTTTCTTACCTTGCTTGTCCTTTGGATGATCTGTCCCTTCCGTATAGTGTGCGATCCCTCGCCCCTCATGTGAGATTCTCTCAACTTGAAAAGTATAACGTGGAAGTTGAGATGGGCGAGATGGAGCTCTATGTTTCAAAGGATTACCTAATGCTGATGAGTAGACTGAGTCAGAAAATCTGATGATGTAAAATCAGTTTGAAGTGAATTGGTCTTCCACATGTGCAAAAATTCTTCTTGCTGTGGTTTACCCTGTAAATAATGAATCGTGGCTTGAATCCATAAACGATGATCTTCAGCAGACATTTGCCCTTTGAGTAGAAGATAGCGTAAATAGACCAACCAAGTATTGAGCACGTCGCCTTCACAATAACTGGTCATTTCTAACCATTGTTGATGACGCACATACTCTGGAATTAAATAGCCAGATGGTCCGCGTTTACCCGGAAAGCCAAGTAAATGTGCAATATCATCTAACTTTTGAAAATGACGACCGTTAAACATCGCCATAATATCCATCAGATCAATATGACGATGGTGATAACGGTTCTGATAGTTATTATAACGCTTTTGCGTATCAATTTCGCCTTGATCGAACAGACTTGGCGCAGATAAGCCATGGTACATTGCTCGGAATAAAATCACAGGTAAATCAAATTGTGATCCATTCCAACTGACTAATGTCGGATTACGCTTATCAAAGATCGATAGAAATTTTTTCAAGATTTCAGCTTCAGTTAAATTTTCTCTGCTAAAAGAAAATAGCTTCATCGCCCCATTTTCATCAATCCATAGCCCTGAAATACACACAATTTCATGCAAAGGCAAACGCTGAAAATCCGAACCTGAATCTTGACGGCGCAGTTTCGTTAAAGCACTTTCAAGATCAGCATCGGGTAAATCTAAGCCGTATAAATGCGCCCCCGATTTTAAATCAGTTAAGGTTTCTATATCGAACACTAAAACTGGAAGACGCATATATACTCTCTTTTTTAATATTTTCGATTAATCTTCATCAACAACTGAGAATAACCCTGTTGATAGATAACGGTCACCACGATCACACACAATACACACAATCACGGCATCGGGGTTCTGTTCAGCAATCTTAATCGATGCCCACACTGCACCACCCGAAGACGTTCCTGCACTAATGCCTTCTTGACGTGCAAGACGACGTGCCGTTTTTTCGGCTTCGATTTGTGGAATATCCATGATCTGATCAACACGTTTGGCATCAAAAATCGTTGGAAGATATTCTTGAGGCCAACGGCGAATTCCCGCAATATTTGAACCTTCTGAAGGCTGCAAACCAATAATTTGAATCTCTGGATTTTGTTCTTTTAAATATTTTGAAATCCCCATGATCGTGCCCGTGGTTCCCATCGAGCTCACGAAATGAGTAATTTTACCACCTGTTTGATTCCAAATCTCTGGACCTGTCGTCAGGTAATGTGCCTCAACATTATCCGGATTTCCAAATTGGTTTAAGACTAAACCTAAGCCGTCTTTCTCCATTTGTAGCGCCATATCACGCGCTTGTTCCATATTTTCAGCATCAATCAGCTCAGCGCCATATGCACGCATGGCATCTTTCCGCTCTTGGCTTGAACTTGCAGGCATAATGAGTTTCATGTTGTAGCCACGCATTGCAGCCACCATAGCTAAAGCAATACCTGTATTTCCACTCGTCGCTTCAATCAACGTATCACCCGGTTTAATTTGTCCACGCTTTTCAGCTTGCATGATCATATTATATGCAGGACGATCCTTCACGGAACCTGCTGGGTTGTTGCCTTCCAATTTAGCCAATACGGTTGCTTGAGTATGATTGGCAAGACGTTGTAACCTTACAAGCGGTGTTCTTCCGACATAATGGTCTAACAAAAATTCGTCTGCTAAGAAATCAGGTTGTGTATTACTCATTATTCATACCTAGATCGAGGTTCGGCTATTGTATGAAAAAATCAATCTAACTGCATTAACTTCACAGGCTTTTTATCGAAAGTGATTAAAGCGCAAGCATTTTTAATAAAGCATGCTAATATTCTTTGCATGGGGAATGAGCCGCTTAATACATGTCGAATTTCAACAACAAACTCTTCAAACGCCTTAAACTTAACCATGCTTATGGTCAGCTCATTGCACTGATTTTTGTACCGATTGCGATACTTGCCAGTGTCGGTTCTGCTTTGGTTTTATCTGAAACCAGCAACTCAGCTAAATCTGAACAAAAGTTCGCAGCCAATGCCATATTAAGCCGCTACAAATATACGGCAGAGCAAGTCGTTGTAATCTTAGAATCATCTCCTTCTCAGCAACAACATGATCGTGCAAAAAGTATTTTGCAAAATATGTTCAATGAAAAATACTTATTGAGCGTTGCAATTGTCGATCAACAACAAAAAAACTACTTAGGTTTAGGCTATCAAAATCAACGAACTTGGCCTAAACCACCGACTAAAGGCAGTTTTTTCGGTCCAATCAGATCAGATCACAGTAATCTCTATGGACTTCAACTGAATGGTACACATCCTGACAAAAAATGGTTAGTGATCGAACTGGACAATCAGCCGCTTGCGATCTCTCAATATCGCGTGTTTGTCGTGCTCATCACAACAGGTTTGTTGACCTTACTGTTGTTACTGCTGTGCCTGAATTTTTATTCAAGACGTTGGATTGCCCCTATGTATGAAATTCGCATGCAATTACAACGATTAAATGCCGATACGCTTGATCAACACATGGTCATTAACAGTACAGGGGAGCTTCGTCTTTTACAAAGAGATATTGCCAACGTTGTTAAACGATTACATTTCAGTTTCTTGGAACTCAAAGAACATACTGAGCAAACTGAAGATGATTTACGTCGTACACTCGACACCCTTGAAGTCCAAAACATCACCTATAAACAAGCACGTGACCAAGCAATTTCATCGAATCAAGCCAAATCGGTCTTCTTAGCCAACATCAGTCATGAGTTAAGAACACCTCTGAATAGTATTGATGGCTTTATTCATTTGTTGTTACGCCAAGACAACTTGAGTAATGATCAAAGTCTGTATTTGCAAACCATTCGTAAATCTTCTGCGCATTTGTTAGCACTGATTAACGATGTGCTTGATTTCAGTAAGATTGATGCTGGAAAGCTTGAACTCGATAAAGCGTCTTTTGATTTAGAAGAAGCGATCTTTGATGTGATGGATATGCTGTCACCTTTGGCCGCGCAAAAGCATATTAATATGGCTTTTTATTTTGCTGATAATGTACCGCAACACGTCATTGGTGATGCTTTACGTTTTAAACAGATTCTAACCAATCTGATTTCCAATGCCATTAAATTCACCCCTGACGGCGAAATCATTGTTCGTGCACGAATGGAACATGATGATATTGGACATTGTCATCTGCATTTCAGTGTACAAGACAGTGGGATTGGCTTAAGTGGTACAGATCGTAAACGCTTATTTGAATCCTTTTCACAAGGTGATGCCTCGGTTACCCGTCAGTTTGGCGGTACGGGTTTAGGTTTAGCCATTTCAAAGCAGTTGGTCAGCTTAATGCATGGGCAAATTGGCTTTGAGGATAATCAGGAACGTGCGCCTACAGAAAAAGGATCAACCTTTTGGTTTACAGCACAGTTTGAGGTGGATGAAGAAGAGATCATTCATCCACAATACCCTGAATTGAAAGTCATTTCTTATTTGGCACACCCTGCGACTGCCAATGTATTACGTCATTATCTTGAAAATTATCAAGTTGAGCATATTGAATCCGCATCTATTTTAGATCTCTTTAGCCGTCTAAACGCTTCAAATATTGATATCGACAATACATGGCTGATTGTCGACCACAGTGGTGATACACAAGCATTATTACGTGAAATCCGTGGTCGCTATCAAGGACATATTGCCATCTATGGCTATCAAATGTCGCTCGACTTAAATATGCTCAATGAATATAAAGCACGCCCTTTATATCAACCTTTAAGTCGTTCTTCGCTGATTCAACTTTTAGACAATAAGCCTATCTTTGAAGCTGAAAAACATGATGATTTCAAAGCCCTTGATCTTAATATTTTAGCTGTCGATGATCATTTACCCAACCTGATCGTACTTGAAGCACTTTTAGGCGATATCAATGTCAAAACAACCAAGGCTCAAAGTGGGCAAGAGGCTTTACAGATCATTCAAGAACGCATTCAACAAGGTGCTGAACCATTTGATTTGATCTTTATGGACATTCAAATGCCAGTGATGTCTGGGATTGATACTACACGTGCGATTCGTTCATTAGAATCCACCATTGAAGGCATGAAAATGCCGATTATTGCTCTCACTGCTCATGCCCTCGCCGATGAAAAAGAAAAATTACTCAAAGTCGGCATGGATGACTATGTGACCAAGCCAATTCAGATGGATCAAATTATTCAAATTTTGACCCATTGGACCAGTGATAATTTTGTAAAACCCTTAAAGTCACAAGAAAAATCGAGTCGCTTAGATACGCTTGATCCTAATATTTTAGATTGGAAACAATGTATTCAACTGGCAGCAAATAAAGAAGATTTAGCGCAAGACCTATTGAAAATGTTGGTCGACAGCTTCCCGACGGAGCTGAATGAAATTGAGCAATTGATTGAGATGGAGGACTATCCTCAACTTGAGCATGTACTGCATCGTTTATACGGAGCAACACGTTATGTAGGCACGCCTCAACTCCAAGTGATTACAGGTGAATTTGAGCAATTTGTTTCTACGTTGAGAAAAGAGAGACGTAAAGCCGATGAAAAATTCATTGCTGAAACGCTACAACGTTTGGAAAAAATGAAACATGCGATTCATGATGTTGAAATGGCCTATCAACAAATTTTTTAAAGTTTTTAGATTCGATGGTTAAAAGTTTGAATAGTTTTAATTTGAATCAGTTTTAATTGCTTAGTTGTGTTGCGTAGAGAATGAATTCTTAAGCAATAAGCTTTAAAGGTGCGTCATCTTATTTACTTTATTTAAGTCCTTGGAAGCCTAGCATTTAGAAAAAGGACAGATGACTCAGCTGTCATGTATGCCAATCAGACACATGCTATGCTTGATGCATAACACAATAATCACGAGTAGAGATCATGGATTTATTACGTATTGAAAAAAATAATGGTATTGCGACAGTCTATTTAAACCGCCCAGAAAAGCGTAATGCCATGAGTTTTGCTTTACTTCAGGCATTGGTGGATACCGCTAAAAAAATTAGAAAAGACCGCACTATTCGTTGTGTCATTTTAACAGGTGAGGCATCAGTGTTTAGCGCTGGTATCGACCTTGCCGACCTCAATAATCCTAAAAATCGTGCTTATGCGGCTTGGGAGTTAATTAAACCCGGTCAAAGTTTATTTCAAAGAGCTTTTCTCATTTGGCAAGAACTCCCTGTACCTGTGATCGCAGCCATTGAAGGATACTGCTTTGGTGCGGGTATGCAATTGGCACTGGCAGCCGATATTCGTATTGCACATCCTAAAACGCAAATGTCGATTATGGAAACACGTTGGGGACTCGTGCCTGATATGGGATTAACACGCTCGATTAAAGGTGTGATTGGTATTGATCTTGCTAAAGAACTGTCATTAACAGCACGTATTTTCGAAGGCCATTATGCAAAAGACATTGGATTGGTCACGCATTTAGATGATCAACCTTTGGTGAAGGCTCAAACCATTGCTGAAGAAATGTTACAACGCTCACCAGATGCTTTAGCAGCGGTCAAACAAGTACTCGACGCGATGCAACATCAGCCTAGAAAATCATTACGTTTAGAGAAAATTTGGCAACTCAAATTACTTTTGGGTAAAAATAGTCAAATTGCCCGTAAAAAAGATAAACATCCTGAAGTACAATTTTTACCGCGCCAATTCAAATAGACAGAATGATGTGTTTCACATCATCTCACTTAATCGCACAATCAGAATCACGGAAGAGTTGCTATGAGCTACACCAAACAGACTAAAATTGCATTCTTAGGCATGGGCTTAATGGGAAGTCGCATGGCTTCTCGACTGCTTCAAGCCGACTTTAAAGTGGCCGTCTGGAATCGTACTGCATCCGCATGTGATCCGCTTTTGTCTCAAGGTGCAAAATTCATCAATTTAGAAGAGGTGGGCAACTACCCTGTTGTACTGATGTGTTTATCTGATGATGATGCCGTGCAAAGTGTATTGGATCTGATCAAGCCCCATTTAGTTGCACATCAGGTGATTGTGGATTTCTCAAGTTTATCTGTGGATAAAACCAAAAGTCTCGCTGAAGAAGCAAAATCTAAAAATGTCATTTGGATTGATTCCCCTGTTTCAGGCGGAACAGCAGGTGCTGAAAACGGTTCATTGGTGATTTTCGCGGGTGGTGATACCAATGTGATTGAAAATCTGAGCGAGATCTATGCTGTACTTTCTCAACGTGTTACGCGGATGGGTGATACAGGTACAGGGCAAGCAACCAAAATCTGTAATCAGCTGATCGTAGCTGCAAACAGTACGCTCATTGCAGAAGCCGTAGCGCTGGCGGGTCAAGCAGGTGTGGATACACGTTTACTTGCACCTGCACTGGCCGATGGATTTGCGGACTCAAAACCTTTTCAAATACTTGCGCCACGTATGGCAATCCATCTTTTTGAACCTGTGCAATGGAAAGTGAAAACTTTATCCAAAGATTTAAACAATGCCTTAAAGCTTGCTGAACAATTTGATTTAGATATTCCTGTTGCAAAACAAGCATTTTCGCAATTGTCAGCGCATCAACAACTCGGTCATGCTGAAGATGATTTAGCAACGGTCATTCAACACGTTGAAAAGTAGCTACTGTTTCCATCGTTCATGGCTATACGACTTCATCTGCTTTAACTTACGCTTCAACTTATAAATAAACAAAGGAATACTTTCATGATTCAACTGGCTGTCAATTTGTCGATGATTTTCACTGAAGTTCCTTTGGTTGAACGTTTCGCATTGGCAAAAAAACATGGTTTTCAGAATATCGAAATTCAATTTCCTTATGAATTAGATATTGCCACCATTCAACAGCAATTAGATGAGCACCAGCTTAGACTTTGTCTGATCAATGTCCCAGCAGGTGATCTGATGCAAGGTGGAAATGGACTTGCGGGAATACCGGGTCAAGAAGTTGCATTTGCACAAGCGGTAGAACGTGCGATTGAATATGCCACTGCTTTACAAGTGTCCTCGGTGAATATTCTTGCGGGAAAGCAGCCTCAAGATGCTGACCTTCTCCCTTGCTTGACCACTTTGGCTGAAAATTTAAAGTTTGCTGCAATCAAGCTTTCTGACAATAACATTCAACCCGTATTTGAGATGATTAATGGCACGGATATGCCACGTTTTCTGATTCAGAATATTGCTCAAGCACAAGAAATGCTCGAAGCCGTCAATCATCCTTTCTTGAAAATGCAATTTGATTGCTACCATATGGCGATGATGAATGAAAATATCCTCGAAGCATTACAAGAGAATATTCAATCTATAGGTCATATCCAATTTGCAGATTGTCCTCATCGTCATCAACCTGATACTGGTGATATCAACTATGTAGATATTTTTGAATATTTAAATCAAAGTAATTACAAAGGTTTTGTTGGGGCAGAATATAAACCCACCCCAACGTCTGAAACTTCATTTGATTGGAAAGATAAATACTTTTCGAATTAAGTGGCTCAATGGGTTTAGAGAATCGCTTGATGGTTTTATCCACTAAATTTGAAATTTTAGTGTAAAAGCGCTATAGTGAAAGATGAGTTATAGTCAGGACAAAACACTTCTCATGAATTTAGAACCATCGCCCGGCGCTTCTAATTCTCACGAACTCTCAATGAATTCTCAAAATCAATCTGTTCAACAATGTTTGGCTGTTGTTAAAGAAGCATTGCTAGACGTTAAAGCGAAAGAAATTACTACGATTGAAGTTTCAGCGATTAGTAACGTTGCTGATGCTATCGTGATTGCATCAGGTACTTCTACACGTCATGTGAAGTCTCTAGCAAACAACGTGGCTGATGAAGCACGTAAAGCTGGCTTCCGTCCGATCGGTATCGAAGGTGAAAGCGATGCAGAATGGATCCTTGTTGATTTAGGTCTGGTTGTTGTTCATGTCATGCTTCCGACAGCACGTAAATTCTACGACTTAGAAAGCTTATGGCGCAATGCTGCTACAGAACCTGTAGCTTAAAAACGCACATGAATGAAAAAAGCGACTCTTGAAGTCGCTTTTTTTATGACTTTAATTTGGTGTAATCTTGGTATTTTCTAACGATATTAAGACATAATCTCGATTAATGAGAATGCTATATACTATCTATTTAGCTTCGATGCCATTAATCATTTACAAGGTGTGTCTTGAATCAAGACCCTGAGATTTCGGAAATACTTTGCCCTGCAACTTGGCATAAAACGCAAAAACCACCCGAAGGTGGTTTTCATTACATTAGGAAATTAAAGTCTTAGTGACCTGTACCATTAATGGCTTTAGTCATGTCTTCAACGACTTTTTTCGCATCACCAAAGATCATCATGGTCTTGTCGTTATAGAACAAGTCATTATCCAGACCCGCATAACCTGTTGCCATTGAACGTTTGATCACCATAATCGTGCGTGCTTTATGCGCTTCAAGAATCGGCATGCCATAGATTGGAGAACTTGGATCATCTTTTGCCGCAGGGTTCACCACGTCATTTGCACCGATCACCAAGACCACATCTGTCGCAGGAAAATCAGAGTTGATTTCATCCATTTCTAGAATATCTTCATAGGCAACATCTGCTTCTGCAAGTAATACGTTCATATGTCCTGGCATACGGCCTGCAACTGGGTGAATTGCAAAACGAACCGTTACACCTTGTTCTTTAAGCAAGTTTGCGAGTTCCTTAACCGCATTTTGTGCACGACCTTGCGCCATACCATAACCTGGCACAATCACAACGCTGTCCGCATTTGACATTAAAAAACCAGCATCATCTGCAGAACCAGAGCGATGGTTACGTTGAACTTGTTCACCGGCACCCGCTGTTGGTGCAGTTGCTCCCCCCATTGCCCCACCGAACAAAACGTTGATGATTGAGCGGTTCATTGCTTTACACATAATGTAAGACAGAATCGCACCAGAAGAACCGACTAGAGAGCCAGCAACAATCAACATATTGTTTTCTAAAGTAAAACCAATACCTGCCGCAGCCCAACCAGAGAATGAGTTCAATAATGACACCACTACCGGCATGTCACCCCCACCTACAGGCGCAATCCAAACCCAACCAAAGGCAAGTGCCAAACCTGTCATCGCCCAGAATGAATTCATATGACCTGTTAGGAAGAAATGAACACCGAAACCAAGCATCGCGATAAAGATCAATGCTTGAACGGGTTTAACCCATCCACCAGAAATGGTTTTCGCCCATTTCTTCGCAGCTAATTTACCATAAGCGAAGACCGATGCTGTAAAGGTAATCGCACCGACAAAACAGCCTACAAACAGTTCAAATAAATGAACTCGGCTCATTTCATGGAAATTCACACCATTTGCAGCTAAAAGGTCAGGACCCAATTCAATCAGTTTGTTATTGTGAATAATCGCAGCAATCGCAATCAATACCGCAGCTAGACCAACTAAAGAGTGCATTAAAGCCACTGTTTCAGGCATTTGTGTCATTGGCACTGTACGCGCACGTGCAATACCCACAATTGCACCAAGTACCATTGCACCGACAATCATCCAAACAACAGGATTATCTGCTACAAAGAAGGTCGTCAATACAGCAATCGCCATTGCGATCATACCGTAGCGGTTCCCTTGGATCGCAGTTTTAGGACCCGATAAACCACGCAAAGTTAAGATAAAAAGTACGGCACCGATCAGGTAGAACCAATCCGCATATTCTCGAATCATTTCCATGAATTAACCCTCTTTTTTCTTTTGCTTAGGTTTAAACATTTCTAGCATTCGAGCAGTTACTGCAAAGCCACCAAAAATATTAATACTTGCCAAGAACACAGCAATCGCACCCAAAACACTCACTACATTGATGGTTTGGAAATCCACACTGCCTTCAACGCCCACGATTGGAAGTCCAACAGTTTGAATCATCGCACCGACAATAATGATTGAAGAAAGTGCATTGGTCACCGCCATAAGCGGTGTATGAAGTGCCGGTGTAACGCCCCAAACCACGTAATACCCTACGAAGATTGCGAGCACAAAAATTGTAATTGTTTCAACCATGATCAGTCTCCTTAACCACGTTTTAACAGCACTTGGCCGCCATGCGTGACAAGCAATGCTTTTTGAATTTCATCTTCTTGATTGATTTTGAAATTTTTATCTTGATCAAAAAGCGTTTCAACGAAATTGAATACGTTACGTGCATAAAGTGCAGAAGCTTCTGTAGATACAGTCGCTGGAATATTTGGAATACCCAAAATTTTCACCCCATTTGCCGTCACGACATTTTCACCGCACACCGAACCTTCGACATTCCCCCCAGACTCAACCGCCATGTCTAAAATCACAGAACCTGGTTTCATCTTGGCAACAGTTGCAGCACTAATTAAACGCGGTGCATTACGACCAGGTAAGAGTGCAGTTGTAATCACAATATCGGCATTCGATACTGCTTTGTCCACGATCACGGCTTGGTCTTGAATGTACTGTTCACCCGGCATCCAGCCATAACCATTTTTAGCCGCATCAGCAGCTTTTTGTTTTTCTTCGTCAGACATGGGTACGTCTAACCATTTACCACCCAGTGATTCCACTTGATCACGTGCAGTTGGACGCAAATCTGTTGCTTCAACAATTGCCCCAAGACGCTTTGCGGTTGCAATCGCTTGAAGACCTGCCACACCTACCCCCATGATCACCACACGTGCAGGTTTTACGGTACCTGCAGCCGTCATCAGCATGGGGAACATTCGTTGATATTCAGCCGCAGCAAGTAATACTGATTTATAACCAGATAAGTTTGCTTGAGATGACAATACATCCATGTTTTGCGCACGAGATAAGGTTCGTGGCAAAAGTTCCAATGCGAATGCAGAAATCTGCTTGCTCGCAAACTGATCTAAATCGGGATTACGGTAGGGATCAAACATTGCAACGACGGATGTATTCGCTGATAATTTTTCGATTTCAGACGCTTGTGGCGCACGAACTTTCAAAATGAGTTGGCTACCTGTATATGCGTCGTCGGTCATTGTCGCACCAACGTGTTCAAAAGCACTATCGATATAAGCAGCTTTTACACCTGCTCCACGTTCAATGACGACACTATGACCTGCGCCAATTAATTTTTTGACTGTTTCTGGCGTCGCAGCAATACGAGTTTCACCGACGACAGTTTCAGTAGGGATTCCGATCTGCATGAGCATTCCTCAAGCTAATTTTTCTTAAGTAAACATCACAACCTGTGATGCTCCCCTCTGGATATAATTCATACGAATTTTTTGATTCTAATTGAACTTTTTTAAAATACTACCCAGTATTTATTTAATAAATGGGTGTATTTCGAACGACAAGGTCACACTTTTTTATCTAAAAAATATTTTTATATGTATTTGTTGACGAAAAATTATCACAAACAGGATTAAATTAGATCACTTATTAATCAATTTCTATTCTGTGCAGATTTTTATAAATTAAATAAGAATATCTTTAACTGTAAATTGATCTTTCTGACATTTTTTTAAACTTTTCAGACAAAAATACCAATGCTTAAAAAAGTGCTGAAAGCAGATGTGATCAACGTTTCAGTCTTAGTCAAACTATCCATTTGCTTTAATGACATTTCTTTTATGATTAAGATAATTCAACATGACTTTTAGAAAGCCATATTGCTGTCAGTTGGGTCAATTGATCTAACTCTGATGTTTTGCCGTTTTTGATTGAGAGAATGAAAATTAAAACCGCACAAGAAATAATCAGTGTTTTTTTCTATTCATCGCAATTTGATGCATTTAATTTGTTTCTGCATTTTGTTTGATGATGACTCAACACTAGATTGTATTTTTTGAACCAAATTGGTGCGAAAAATAATCAGTGATTTAGATGAAATGATCAAATCAAACGTTAAAGCCCTATTCTGAATCAAGCGACAATATTGAAAAGACTTAGATTTACAAGATTCAGATTTAAAAGAGATACCATGTTGCTATCGACTAAATCAGCTTTTATTATTTTATTGATGGATCAAAACTTCATATACTGAATAGCCATTCTAACGGCACTCAATTTCACTCCAGGCTTAAAATACTTAAATAGAGAAACTGTAGATCCAAATGAAAGTCACCTTATCAGGCACTCAACTGGGCTCAGTCTTCGCTCTTTCTGCCGCATTCCTTTTTAGTACCAAAGCTATTTTCATTAAACAGGCTTATGAGTTATCGAGTTTGGTTGATGGAACAGTACTGATGGCTTTACGTATGTTCAGTGCTTTGCCTTTTTTCTTACTCATCGCGTGGTTCAATCGTCATCACAACAAAAATCTGAATAGTAAAGATTGGCTCTTTCTGATCTTTGCGGGTTTACTCGGTTTCTATATTTCAAGTTGGTTAGACTTTGCAGGCTTGATGTATATCAGTGCATCATTAGAAAGAATTATTTTATTTCTTTATCCAACCTTAACGGTATTGGCATCAAGCTTTATCTATAAACAAGCTTTAAGCCTTAAAAGCATCATTGCCATCGCACTCAGCTACGGCGGAACCGTGATTGTGATGTGGCAAGAGCAAAGCAACGTCCCACATGAAAGTAATTTTTGGTTAGGTGCAAGTTTGGTTTTTGCTAGTGCTGTGTGTTTTGCGATTTACCTCTTGTTTACCCCTAAACTGATTCAAAAATTTGGCTCTTGGAACTTTACAGGTTTGGCTTTGAGTGTGGCATGTCTGGGAACACTTACACATTACTTTATTGCGACACCGAATCCTGTACAACTTCTCATGCAACTTCCTGAAGTCGTAATTTGGTATGGTGTTGCTTTAGGTATTGGCGTAACGGTCATTCCAACCTTATTGGTCGCTCAAAGTATCGCGCGAATTGGGGCTTCACAAACCGCAATGATTGGTTCAATTGGACCGATCCTCACCATTATTTTAGCGACTTTATTTTTGGGTGAATCAATGAATATCATCCAATGGTTGGGTTGTGCACTGAATATTGTTGGCGTGATGATTATCTCGTTGTCAAAAAGTAAGCTTGGCCGTTAATCACGAATGGCTTAATCCATTTAACTGAATTGTCCAGTAATGAAAGTTGAACAGTTACTTCATGATTAAGCGCTCATGATCAAGCTCAAATAATATTTTATTAAAATGTGCCCCTGCGGATTGCTTCCCTAGCTCATCATTTGGATTGCGAAGTGGACATTCTGTCATGGATAAACAACCACAGCCAATACACCAATCTAATTGCTGACGCAGTTGTAGCAGGTTGATAATTTTTTCGTCTAACAGTGTATGCCAGCTCTTCGACATCTTCTGCCAATCTTTTTGGCCAGTCACACCTTGTCTGGGTAAGTTTTCAAACTCTTGTTTTATGTCAGCTAGACTAATCCCCACTTGTTGTGCAACTTTTATAATCGCGATGCGTCGCAACATAGAACGCTGATAACGTCTTTGATTACCTTCTGTGCGTACACTCCAAATCAGTTCCTTATCTTCGTAGAACCTTAAGGTTGCGACTGACACTCCACTACGTTGCGCCAATCCACCAATACTGAGCCACTGTCCTAAATTTTCTCCCACAGCACTTGACCTCAAGTTAACTAGAGCTTTGATAATCACTCATCATCTTTTAAATGTCACCTTCTCATGTCAAATTCTAATCACAGTAAGCAAAATTCCATCCTGAGTATTTACAATCCATCGGCTTTATACAACCCGATTCCCTATGCTTATAGTCATGTTGCAGAAGTAAAAAATTTCTCACGGATTATTCACATCGCAGGTCAAGGTGGTGAGGATATTCATGGTGTATGCGCTATCGGTTTTGAACAACAGCTGATCAACACATTTAATAATATTAAAACTGCACTAGATCATTGCAACGCAAAATTCTCAGATATTGCCGTTTTGAGAATACTCGTTGTGGATCATGATTCACAAAAACATCAGCTTTTGATTCGTGAAATGAATAGAATATGGAAAGATAAAAAATTTCCAGCATGTACGCTCATACCTGTTCCTTGTTTAGCGACGACAGATATGCTGATTGAGATTGAAGCAACAGCTTATTGTGCTTAAGGTGATCACAAGGATATAAAGATGCAGCATGACCTCGATCAGCTCAATCAAAAAGACATTAGTCAGGACAAAGGACTGTTATTATTAATGGCAATTGCCTGTGGTATTTGTGCAGGTGCAAACTACTATTCACAACCTTTAATCAACTCTATTCAGCTGTACTTTCAAGCACCTGCCCCTGATGTAGCATTGAATGTGACCTTTGCCCAAGTGTCTTATGCACTTGGTTTATTGTTCATCGTACCGATGGGCGACATTCTCAATAAAACTAAATTCATTCCATTCCTTATGTTTCTAGCCTCATTAGGCTTATTTATTTGTGCATTTTCAGTCAATCTTGAAATGCTTTGGATTGGAACAATCATCACAGGATTATTCTCTGTCGCGGCTCAGATTCTGATTCCTTTTGCGACCATGGCAGTGAAACCTGAAAAAACAGGTGAAGTGGTCGGTCTACTGATGAGTGGCTTACTTGTGGGTATTCTGATTTCAACGAGTTTAGCGGGCTTACTCTCCAATTTATTCAATTGGAAATTGATTTATATCGTCAGTGGCATACTTATGCTCATGGTGGCAGTGGTGCTCAATCTGAGACTCCCTTATATTGAAACCAGTAAAATGAGCTATGCCAGTATTTTTCGTTCGATGGGAAAACTACTGAAAGATGAGCCACGTTTAATCTTCCGTTCATGTGTTGGTGCTTTTGCTTTTGCCACTATGAGTATCTTGTTTTCAACCATGGCTATCCTACTCAGCTCCTCTTTTCAACTCTCTGATGTGATGATCGGGTTATTGACTTTGGTTGGAATATTTGGCGCTTTATCGACTAAAAAAATTGGACAATTTGCAGATCAGGGCTATACCAAAACCATCACTTGGTCTGGGATTGGGATATTAGGAATCAGCTGGATTTTTCTCTATCTCGGGCAGTATTACCTGATCAGCTACATTATTGGTTTTGGTCTGATTAATTTAGGGCTCGCATCCGTACACAGTAGTAATCAAAATATTATTTTTAGGCTCAGTCCCGATGCGAAGTCTCGCATTAATTCGATTTATATGACCTCTTATTTTATTGGTGGCGCTGCTGGTTCTGCTTTAGGTATTTATGCATGGCATCATGGGGGTTGGGCAATGTCATGTCTGGTTGGTGTGGGATTAGTGATATGTACTGCTTTTTTTGCAATAGTCGATTTTCGTTTTATTCGTCGTCACAATATTGTTTGAAAGCCGAGATAGATTCGATCATTTGATCTTAGAAAAAGCCCCGATTGAGGCTTTTTTATTGGATGACTTTTATAAAGAGCATCTTTATTAAGAGACTTTTATTATGAAACTTGTACAACAGGATAATGTGGTTTTAAGAAATGCCACTTTTGAGCATTATTAATGAGTAGTTCTAAAATTGCGGGAATCAATGCCGTTAAAATTTGGCAACATTGACCAATTAAAGGACGGTTTAAACTGCTGTTATAGCTGACACCACCCTGTAAAATCTGATACTCAATGGTTAACATTCGGTTTAAGAGGGTATAAAGCAGCGTGTTTAAATCTTTTATCTCTAGCAGATGCTGTATCCGTTTTTTCTCATTTTCAAAATGCTCTCTCCATGTAGCTTGAGACACCGTTTGATTGCGATAGTCCCAATACATTTGATAAGAATATGGATTATCCAATACCTTTTTAATGGGTGCTTCGAGTTTCTCCCATACAATATTTGATCATTTTTGTGTTGCATCTTGATGTGAAATCAACTCTAGAAATTGTCCAATCTGATCTTTTTGTTGCGTTTTACTGTCTACATCTTCTGCATGAATGGCATTAAAAGAAACCCATAGGCTTAAAAACTGAAGATCTTTATCATCTTCCATCAACACTGATTTTTTTAACCAACTCAATGAGCGTTGAATCCTTAAATTAAATTGCTCAGAATTTTGATTTTTTGTACTTTTAAATATTTCTTCAAGTACGTAGATCATAGTGACCTCTGACTTTTATCTCTTATTTTTCCAACATACTTAAATTTTAAACATTGCACAATTTTGATTTTGTTATGTCATACCCATTAAATGTGTGTATTTTTCTAAGACTGTCGATTTTTTTCGAAAACTCGTATAATTCTGCGCTCTTTATATTCTTTGCTACGGATCTTGTTTATGTCATCAATCCAGTCATTAACACCTCGAATCTCGGTTGCACCGATGATGGATTGGACGACTAAGGACTACCGTTTCTTTGCTCGCTTGTTCAATCCAAACGTGATTATGTATACCGAGATGGTAACCACTGGTGCGATTATTTACGGTGGGGCGAATCGTCATTTAGATTATAACCATGAAGAACATCCGATTGTTTTACAGCTTGGTGGTTCTGATCCGAAAGACCTAGCAACCTGTACCAAAATGGCGCAAGACTGGGGCTATGATGAAGTCAACCTCAATGTCGGGTGTCCAAGTGACCGCGTTCAAAATAATAAAATTGGCGCATGCTTGATGGCAGAGCCTGATCTAGTCGCTGAATGTATTTCAGAGATGCGCAACGCGGTTGATATTCCAGTGACGGTAAAACATCGAATTGGGATTGATGACATGCAGTCTTATGAAGAAATGTTGCATTTCGTCGATACCGTGGCGAAGACAGGCTGTAATAATTTCATCGTTCACGCCCGTATTGCATTACTGCAAGGTTTATCACCGAAAGAAAACCGTGATGTTCCACCTTTGCGTTATCAAGATGTATACCGATTAAAACAAGACCGCCCGAATCTACTGATTGAAATCAACGGTGGTATTAAGACCTTTGCAGAAACCCAAGAACATCTCAAGCATGTTGATGGGGTAATGATTGGACGAGAGGCTTACCATAATCCGTATTTATTGGCTGAACTCGGTCAATTGTGGAATTTAGATCTGCCTGATCGTTTTGAAATCATGGATCAAATGATGCCGTATATTGCGAAACGTATGCAAGAAGGTGCGCCACTTTCTATTATCACACGTCACATTCTCGGTTTATTCCAAAATTTACCAGGTGCACGTAAATGGCGTCAGGCTTTAAGTGGTGGCAATGCCAAAACTTTTGCTGATGTTGAAAATGCGATTGTGAATATCAAAGAAGCGATGCAACGCACTGAAGATTATTTAAAAGAAAGTGAACTCAGAAATCAGCAACCTGAAATTTAATACCTATAAAAAAGCCCCATAAATTGGGGCTTTTTACAATGAAGTTTAAGCAATCAACTCACTTTAAAGCGTTTAATTGCTGGGCTTTTTTCTGATCCAATTTCTTAAGTACTTCTGAAACTGCCACCATGGCAAAACTCGAAGTCACAACGACAGCCGAACCATAACCACCACAGCGCAATCCTGCACTTGGGCAAACCTCAGCACTTGAGAATGGATTATCAATCGAGTACACGCAGGTAATACCAAATTTCTCTTTTGGCTTTTTACAAATACCTTTGCTACGGAGTTGAGTCCGTAACTTGGCTAACATTGGGTCTTGTTCGGTTTTAGATAAGTCAGCCACACGGATTTTTAACGGATCAAGCTTGCCACCTGCGCCACCCGAGACAATCAAAGGAATTTTGTTAAAGCGACAATGCAACATTAGAGCAAATTTGGCTTTCACATCATCGATACAATCCAGAATCAAATCAGGTGTACTCGCTAGAATG
The DNA here is from genome assembly GCF_059515865.1 of Acinetobacter sp. CY73. NCBI lineage: Bacteria > Pseudomonadati > Pseudomonadota > Gammaproteobacteria > Moraxellales > Moraxellaceae > Acinetobacter > Acinetobacter sp. CY73. Next base: position 70,705 of record NZ_JCAKMZ010000003.1, read on the forward strand.
TCTGGGATATTTTCAGGTGTTAAATAATCATCGATCAAATTGATTTTAATTCTAGGGTTAATGGCGCGACAACGCTCAGCCATCACTTCAATTTTTTCATGACCGAGGGTTGTCGTCATTGCAGGTAATTGACGATTAATATTTGACGCAGCAACCACATCCATATCGACCAATGTCAACTCACCAAGCCCTGTACGCGCTAAAGCTTCAACCGCCCAAGAACCAACCCCACCAATCCCGATGACCATGACATGACTTTGCTCATAATGATTGAAGCTTTGTTCTCCATAAATTTTCGCAACACCTGCAAAACGGCGTTCATATTCATCATCTTGGAGAATTTCAGTCATAGCTCAAATCAATCTTAAAAGTACAAATTACATTTTAACAAATTCACCTGTGAAAATGTATTTTCAGCCGAATGATTGTCGCTGAACGACATTATCTAAAAAGCTAGATAAAAAAAAGCCCCACTGCTTTTGGTGTGAGGCCTGGAGAACTGAGTATTTTTTGGTATCTAATGTTTGGTCTGTAATGGCACATGAAATAGAGTGATTAGAATTAGATTACATTCTGACATTAACATATGTCAGTTTGATTAAACATTCAAGCAAACATAACACTTTGAAACGAAGCTACCGATCATTTGCTTAATCTAACAACATTTTCAAAATTAAATTTATCCTGTTTTAAACGTTTAAGCTTAAATTTTTAATCTAGGATTTTAAATGTAACGCCTCCATAGAATTCATCCATACTGTATTGGCGATTTGCTCACGATCACCACCGAATACGTCAACAAGTCCATCTAAAACGAAGGGTAAATTGACAGGTGTGTTCCGTGTCCGATGTTGATTCGAAAGCTGACAACATAGTGGCGTCATGTCGGGACAGTCTGTTTCTAAGACCAAATGCTCAATACCAAGCTCCTGTACGACTGTGTGGAGCTTTTTGGCTTGAGGATTGGTAATTTGTCCTGTAATCCCCAACTTAAAACCCAATTTGATCAATGCTTTTGCCTCTTCCACACCCCCGCTAAACGCATGTGCGATACCACCTTGCTTAAATTGATGTTTTTTAAGCATCGCTAAAGTTTCTGCATGGGACTTACGGATATGTAGCAATATGGGTTTATCAAAATGTTGCGCCATCTCTATTTGTCTTGAAAAATAAAGCTTTTGCTTCTCGAAAATTTCAGCTTGCTTATGCTGCTTTAAAAAAGTATCCAAGCCAATTTCACCAATAGCAACACAATCATGCTCACTCAATATCTTCTCTAATTCATCCAAATGTTGAGTTTGATGCTGCTCGATATAAAAAGGATGAAGCCCTGGTGCTAAATAGCTTCGTGGTGCATTAGGTAATTGATTCAGTTGGTGATGCGTCTGAATTAAAATATCAAAACGCTCTCGTAGAAAACCAATTAAGACAAGCGCCTGCACCCCTGCCTGTTTTGCTTTGAGTGCTAATTCTGCGCGATCAGCATCAAAATCCGATACATCAAAATGTGTATGTGTATCAAACAAAGGAACAGGGGTCAAAGAACTCATGAGATCTCTTTCGTACTCTACTTTATTGAGGTTTATGTCTTAGACGACTGAGTAACCACGGCATCTGAACTTGCCTGTTGCTCTTTAAACGCTTCAGGTAAATATTGCGGTTTCAAAATACCTTTGAGCTGTTCATAGGGAATCGTTAACCGCGGTAAACCCACCACATAAGGACCAATTTCATATTCTTGATATTGTAAAATTAAGCCTTGCTTGCCCAAATAGTAGTTTTGACTCAGCTCAAATTTCCAAGCTTGTTCATAGTCTTGAACATTTTCAGCCAATTTATTGTCTATCACCCATGTTTTAAATTGGTCATGTGCCAATTGTTTCAGATCAACCCGTTTATTGGCTTCAATCAATTGATCGAGTTCAATGATTTTTTTCTCTTTTAAATCATAATTATAGTAGTGCTGCGCTGAAGAACCATGCGCACCACCCAAATAATGACTTGAGTTGATCACCACAGTTGCCAACGGCTCTTGAGAGTTTAAAATTTTAGGGCTTACACTAAATGTAATTTCATGATTTACACCGAGCTTTTTCAGCTCATCATCCAATTTTAAAAAATTATTAACGTAAGGCTGTATCTGCTGTGCCAAAGCCTGAGTAGCAGTAGCTTGTTGATCCACTTCACTGGCAGACGTTTCAGTATTTGCATCAGACGCAGTAATTACATCCTGCGATGCCTTTTCATCTTTTGCATCGACTTCAATCGTTGATTGAAGAATTTTCACGATTGCCTGATCAATGATTTTGTCTAACTCAGGTTGATTTGTACTTAATCGATCAAGACGGATTTCAGGGCAACCATTGCCACGACAGGGTTCAAGTACCACTGGAATCGTCTGCGTTGAACCAATGAGTCTAAGTTGCTCAACAACAGGCTCTGATACTTCACCTTGATCAATCGGCGCTTTTGCATCTTGATCTTTATCAACGGGCTGACAAGCACTCATCAGTGCCATTAAGCTGATCACGGGCATTAAAGCTAGTTTATTAATTTTTAACATCTCTTGATCCCAATCAGGAAATCGCTTTTATCTAAAATCCTAGCCTAGCGCTGTCACTTAGCATGCTCAAGCTTCATTTGTATAGGTTTAGATACCTTGAGTTTAAATTTAACCGCTTAGTTCTTACAGAATATGACAGTCGCTATCATTATAAAATTTAAAACATTTTTTCAATGACTTCTGGGCGTAACACCTGTGACGTTTGTTCTTTGGTGAGATAAATATCTAACTGAGTCCCATCTTTAACAATTTCATTGGCGCGATAATGTAGCCCGATGCCTTCACCATCAAAAAACCAGTCGCTTTGTCCCCAATACAATTTTTTAGGCGCTGCTTTCTGGGTGTCAGAACTTTGATCTGCTTTCCATTCAGTATATTTTACTTGAATCATTTCATTTAAAGCATTTTGCTGATTGTTTTGAATCACATCCAACAAACTTAACTTCTTTTTTAATTTTCGATCAGCGACAAAGAAATAACCACGGTCTTTGACCGTCATACTTTGTTGCTTGGTATTCACAATCACTTGTAGTAATACATATTGGTTGCGCTGTGAGGCGATTCGCGTATTCAAATGCAATTCATAAGCCTGATTTGTTGCAAACTCAGCCTGCCAAGCATCTGATTTTTTGACATAGGCATCGATTGCTTGTTGCAATGACATCGCTTGTTTTAAACCTATTTGATCCTGAATCACACGTGATTGGCTTTCAGCAATCCATTGATTCATCCATGCATCTTGAGTTTGAATCGTTTGAATATCCATCTCAATACAATTTTTCTTCTCACAAAAAGGCAAAGCATATTTTGCGGGTTGTTCTTGAATATTTAAAAAAGGAAGAATCTCTGCTTGTTGTTCCTTTTTCAATTCGATATTCGATTGCTCATCATTTGATTCTTTATTTTTAGCATCACAAGCCACCAGACTCGAAATACAGAAGCTGAATAAACATGCCTTGAAAAATGTAGGTATAAATGTTGAGTTATTGAGTTCCATTTTCACAGCATACATTCCTTGAATTCACCTAAATGATCATAAGCTATTTTGAAATAAAAACAGCTTCCTGAAGAAGCTGTTTTTTATCACTATACGTATTTAAACTGTATTAATGTTCACGTGTTGCACGGAAATTAATATCAGGATAACGCTCTTGCATCAACTGCAAATTCACACGACTTGGAGCAAGATAAGTCAAATGCCCACCACCATCTAAAGACAGTTGATCATGTGCTTTTTTCTTAAATTCGTTGAACTTTTTCTCATCATCACAAGAAACCCAACGAACTGTATTGATGCTGATTGGCTCGTAAACACAATCCACTTTGTATTCTTCTTTAAGACGGTATGCAACCACTTCAAACTGAAGCACACCCACAGCACCAACAATTAAGTCATTACTGTTTTGTGGCATAAACACTTGCGTTGCACCTTCTTCAGAAAGCTCTTTCAGACCTTTTTGAAGCTGTTTAGATTTCAATGGATCTTTTAAACGAACGCGACGGAACATTTCAGGTGCAAAGTGAGGAATACCCGTAAATTGAAGTTTTTCACCTGAAGTAAAGGTATCACCAATCTGAATCGTACCGTGGTTATGCAAACCAATGATATCACCCGGCCACGCTTCTTCTAAGTGCTGACGGTCGCCTGCAAGGAATGTTAAGGCATCACTGATACGTACATCTTTATCTAGACGTACATGCTTCATTTTCAAGCCTTTCTCATAGCGACCTGAACAAATACGCATGAATGCAATACGGTCACGATGTTTTGGATCCATATTGGCTTGAATTTTAAAGACAAAGCCTGTGAAACCCTCTTCAGTTGCTTCAACTTTACGCGCTTCAGTAGGATGTGCTTTCGGCTCAGGTGCATATAAGCTAAATGCATCCAGCACATGATCAACACCGAAGTTACCCAGAGCTGTACCAAATAACACAGGCGTTTGACGACCCGCTAGAAACTCTTCCGTGTTTAATGGCTCATTTGCCATTTCAACTAACTCTAGTGATTCTTCAAATGCCGCCCAAGCCAAGTCACCTACTTTTTCTCGTAGATCTGGATAGTCATAACCATCACGAACCTCAATATCTGTAATGGTTGACCCAAAGCCCGCTTGATACACATAGAATTTCTTTTCAATGATGTTATAAACACCAGCGAAATCACGGCCAGTCCCTAAAGGCCAAGTCAACGGAACGCATTTGATCTTGAGGACGTTTTCGATTTCATCAAGCAACTCTAATGGCTCACGAATCTCACGGTCCATTTTGTTGACGAACGAAATGATCGGTGTGTCGCGCATACGACACACTTCCATTAATTTAATCGTACGATCTTCGACACCTTTTGCACCATCAATCACCATTAATGCTGAGTCTACAGCTGTTAATGTACGATAGGTGTCTTCTGAGAAATCTTCATGTCCCGGTGTATCTAGAAGGTTAATCATTTTGTCTTTAAATGGAAATTGCATCACCGACGTGGTAATCGAGATACCACGTTCTTTTTCCATTTCCATCCAGTCAGATGTCGCTGCACGATCAGACTTACGGCTTTTCACCATACCTGCAACCTGAATCGCTTGCCCCCACAACAGTAATTTTTCTGTCATGGTGGTCTTACCCGCATCGGGGTGGGAAATGATAGCGAACGTACGTCTTTGAGCGACTTGTGCCGCTAATTCATCTTTAAAGCTCATGTTAATACCTGCCGCAGAAGAGCAGCTTCAAGATCAAGTGCTGATCAAATTTAAAATTTGGCAGTATTGTAGCAGATTTATCGCTATTGTTTTCTGATCGTGATATGCAAAATGTGATACTGAACAGTGAAAATCAATTGCTTAAAAACTTTAAGTGAAATGCTTATTGAGGAGGGAGCTGAACGCATTTCTTGGATATGAATCTAAATGCTTGAGTAGAAAATATATTCAAAAAAATAAAAATTTTAAATTCAAGATTTATTTGCATCGACTATTTGAATTAAAAGGCATCCACTCTAAATCAAACATTTTTAAAAGTGGTTTCTAATCGGTCTACAGGCAATGGCATCCCGAGTAAATAACCTTGGAATTGCTGGCAACCTAAAGCTTTAAGAATATCTGCTTGTTGCTGTGTTTCCACGCCTTCTGCAGTAACCACTAAACCCAAACGATTCGCCAATTCAATAATACTACGAAGAATAATCTCATCTTTTGAACCCACTGATAAATTACGAATAAATTCACGGTCAATTTTCAACTCATCAACCGGTAGATCTTTCAAATACAAGAAACTTGAATGTCCTGTTCCAAAGTCATCAATCGCCAAAGAAATACCCAAATTACGCAAATTTTCAAAAGTACGAATACTCATATCAATATGGTGCATTGCTGTAGATTCAGTGATTTCAATAATTAAATCACTTGGATCAACGTTATATTTCGCAATCAAATTGGCTAAAGTATCAATCAGCTGTTTATGCTCAAATTGAACTGCAGATAAGTTGACCGCAATAGGTGCAAATGCACGTCCTTGCGCCGTCCAAATTTGTAATTGCTTACATGCCTGCTCAAGTGCCCAATAGCCCATTTTGATAATGAGACCTGTTTGTTCAGCACCCTCGATAAACATATTTGGCGCGAGCAATCCTAGACTTGGATGCTTCCAACGTATCAATGCCTCTACGCCACAAACTTCTAGATCTGCGTTAAATTTTGGTTGATAGAATAATACAAATTGTTGTTCTTCTACGGCCTTGTAAAGATCATTGATGAGCTTCGATTGACTGCGTGCAATTTCTTGTTGGTCAAGCGAATAATTAAAAACACTAAATGTGTTACGCCCTTGCTCCTTCGATTGAAGCATAGCCGCATCTGCATTGATCAACAGGTCATGTAAATTTGTGCCATGATCAGGATAATAAACAACGCCTAAACTTGCAGATACATTGATTTCTTTACCTGCAACATTAAAACCATCTTGAATATTCTGTAAAATTATTTCTGCAACAGCTTCAGTACGGTCAGGTTTAAAGTTTTCAATCACCAATAAAAATTCATCGCCACCAAGCCGTATTAGTTTTTGATCGGGCTCTAATAGCGCGTGCAGCCGCTGAGAAAGCTTCACCAACAACTCATCACCAATATGATGTCCAAAAGCATCATTCACTGCTTTAAATCGATCTAAATCAATATAGATAAATGCGATTTTTTTATTTGAAAATTTATGCAGGGAAAATAGCGAAGTGGTGTAATCAATTAAAAATAACCGATTGGGAAGTTTGGTGAGATTATCTTGTAAAGCTAAATTTTCCAGTTCTTGATTGACTCTTAAGAGCTGTAAATTTCGGTCTTCTAATCTTAATTCCAAAATAGCGACTGCAAAAGACGCAACAAGTATCAAGCAAGTAATCGCAATAATCACAAAGAGTGTTAATTCCGAACCTTCCTGCATCGCCATCGCATGCATACTTTCTTGAATCGTATGAAAGCTCGCTGCTGCCATGCCTGTATAGTGCATCCCAACAATACTAATGGCTAATAATGCTGCGACTGTTAATTTTAAGATAAAACCATTTGCATTAATTTGTTTTATTTTAAAAAATAACCAAAATGTCAAACCTGTACCACAAATCGCAATCAGAACAGAAAGTATGACTAACATGGAGTTGTAATGGATGATATACCCTGGAATAAGTAACCCAACCATCCCAGTATAGTGCATCCCAGATATACCAATCCCCATTACAAAAGAGCCCAGTACCAACCGGCTTAGAGGTAAGGTTTCACGGCTTGTAAGCCAAACTGCAAAAATAGAGGCTGCAGCGCCAATAATATAGGATAAGAAAGTAACACTTGGAGAAAAACTGTAGCCTTCGGGCAAATGACAAGCCAGCATGCCAACAAAATGCATGACCCAAATCGCAAAGCCTAGAATCAATCCACTGAAAAATATAAGTGTTTTTTTTCGAGATGAGTTGGAATTTGAAAATATGAGCTGCTGTAATGAAATAGCAACATAACAGGTAATGACTGCCGCTACGACAGAACCTGTTACAAGTGCATAATTATAACTCATATGAATCATATAAAAACTATTCCATTCCTGAACCTAATTATTCTTCTATTTAAACCCCAAAAATACAGCCTATAAATGTAAGAAGGTTCAACTTTTAATGAGCGTTTATCGCTTACAACAATATCACCATCTCATTGAAGGTCAAGTTCTTTTTATCTGGGAATATAAAAAAATGGCATATAAAAATACGCCATTTTTTAACTAAACTAAAGATTAAATTTAGTTATTTTTTCAAGTGATTCAAGTCCAATAAGACGTTTGCAGCTTCTATGACGAATGTTTCCTCTTCAGGAAGCGCAGGTCTTTGATTTGCCTTAATTTTAGATCTTGACTCAACCAAAGCATCCATTGAAGCTTGATAACTTTCCCAGTTTGGATAAGGTTTTTTTCCTGTTTCCGTTCGTCGTTTATTTTCAGCATCTAAGGTTTTTTGTTCAAGCGCGTTAAGTTCAGCTTTGCGTTTGTCTATATCTAGAACAATTTTCTTTTGTTCTTTCGCCGCTTGAGCGATCGTTTTTCGCGCTTCTAAGTATTGAAACTGTGCATCAGCAGCAACACGTTGTTTAGATTTCTCACTTAATGCTGGAATATGACTTTCGATTTCACCTTCACGTTTAAATGGCGTGGTTGCAATCGTGTCCCATTCCAATGCATTTTTTGCCTTACGCTCACCAAATTCTTCATCGTAGATATCGACAAGTTTGATGTCTGGAATCACCCCTTTATTTTGCGTACTGCCCCCCGTGACGCGATAGAACTTACGTTGGGTAAGCGTTGCTTGACCATGGGCCAAAGTATCCAGCTGAACCTGCGCAGTTCCTTTACCTGTCGTGGTACTACCAATCACAACGCCACGACCATAGTCCTGAATGGCAGCAGAATAAATCTCACTGGCAGATGCAGATGCCAGATTGATCATGACTGCGAGAGGACCCGCATAGGTCTGCTTACCCCCATCGGTATCCTCAAAGACGCTGACATTACCATTGCCATCACGAATCTGTACGACCGGCCCAGACTTAATGACTTGTCCTAGCATTTTGGCAACTTCTTCGAGTGAGCCACCCGGGTTGTTACGCAAGTCAATCAAAATGCCTTCAACATTTTTAGTGGCTAATGCCTGTAAGGCTTTATTGGTATCTTCAGAGACAGAACGATAATCCGCCCCTGCTCTACGTGCACGATAGTTCAAATAGAACGATGGGATTTCAACCACACCAAAAACATGCTTCTTACCATCACGGCTAATCTCCACAGTCCGTGAACGAACACCTGCATCTTCTTCTTGAATCACATCTCGAACAATAGTCACTGATCGTGCTTGGCTCATGGCAGCGCCCGCACCAAGTAACTTCACGGTGACCTTGGTGCCACGTTTACCGCGAATAAGCCCTACAATCTCTGAACTTGGCCAGCCGATCACATCGACCATCTTCTCGCCATCTTGAGCAACACCAATGATGCGATCACCTGACTTCACTTGTCCGGTTTTACTTGCTGGACCGCCATCAACGATGGTTTCAATCTTGGTATAATCTTCATTACCACGATCTGGACGGATGGATACACCAATTCCCTCTAACTGTAAAGTCGTTTGACGGTTCAATTCCATCGCATCCACAGGCGGGAAATAGTTACTATGAGGATCATATGTCGCCAACATGGCATTTAATGTTTTATCTAGAACATCGTCACTTTTAATACGTGCCATACGTTCCAATTGACGTGTATAACGCTTAGTTAAAGTTTCAACGGGGGTTAAATCTTCTGATGCTGTTAAGTCCTGTCCATCCGCAAGTGTTGGGTCATCTTTTAACGCTTGCTGTTTCGCTGCTTCTTCTTCTTTAGTGATCGTCAAGTTGATCAATTGAGATACCAGCATTTTACGCCATTGCGTTTCTTGATCTGCACGCTGGGTAAAATACGGCGCTTTCTCGCGGTCAGTCTCAATATATACATCTGCTTGCTTTAAGTTCTGTGGCTTTTTCAACTCAGCCAACATGAATTCATAAAATTGTTTAAGTCGCAGACGATATTGCTCATGAATGGCATAAGGACCAGACAAATCACCTGCTTTTAAAGCTGCTCCAAAGGTTGAGCCATATTTCTTTTTATATTGACTCACTTCATTCGCGAGAAATAAGCTGTGATCTGGATCTAGACTATCCAAATACATATCTAAAATACGATTCGATGTATTGGCATCAAGGCGCATATTTAAATAATGCTGACGATCAACTAAGGTTGCTAGCTGACGTGAAACTAAGGCTTGCTCTCTAGATGGCTGGATACTTTGAGCTGTCGACGTTACTGGGTCACTCGCAGCAATCGCATCATTCATCGCATGAGTAAAAAATAAACCACCTGTTGCAATCGCAACTGCACAAGCTAATGTTTGTAGTTTCATAAATACTTTGTGTTTCCTTGGATTAACCAATTTCATTACTGTTATTTTGATATGAATGCTTGATATTCAAAATCTTAAACAATTTTTTATGTCTCTGCCGTGTATTTTTATCATAATCTCTAATGAGAAAATGTAGCAAATCATTGCAGAATTCGGGTATTGTTTTCTCTTTTAAAAATACAACGACGGACTCTACGATGATTGGCGCATTGATGCTCGATATTGCGGGCACAGAACTAAATCAAGAAGATATTGAACTCTTAAAAGCGCCGCAAGTCGGTGGCATGATTCTATTTAGCAGAAATATCGAATCACCTCAACAAGTTCGCGCACTTACCGATCATATGCGTCAAGTTCGACCAGATATTTTAATTGCGGTTGACCAAGAAGGTGGTCGAGTTCAACGTCTAAAAAATGGTTTCACTTTACTTCCAGCAATGGGTAAGTTTGGAGAACTTTACTTAAAAGATGCTGAAAAAGCTATTGATCTTGCTGAGAAATGTGGTTGGCTGATGGCAACTGAAGTTCTTGCGGTTGGTATTGATTTTAGCTTTGCACCTGTTTTAGATATTAATGATGTCAGTGATGTAATCGGCGACCGTGCTTTTGCTCAAAATGTGCAGGATATTATTCCTCTTGCAAGTGCCTTTATGCATGGCATGAAGCGTGCTGGTATGGCAAATACAGGGAAACATTTCCCTGGTCATGGTTCAGTAAAAGCAGATTCTCATGTAGCAGCGGCAATTGATCAGCGTAGCTATGAAGAAATTTATCAAAATGACATGCAAAGTTTCATTCAACTCAAACCACAACTGGATGCACTCATGCCTGCGCATGTCATCTATGAAAATGTCGATCCTAACCCTGCTGGATTCTCACCATTTTGGATTCAAGAAATCCTACGTCAAGAACTCCAATATGATGGCGTGCTCTTTTCAGATGACCTCACCATGCAAGCTGCATGTGTTGCTGGTGGCGCAGATGCACGAATTTTGGCTGCATTAAATGCAGGCTGTGATATGGGCTTGGTCTGTAATCAACGAGAAGCCGCATGCTTAGCACTCGATGCCATTACCGACTTAGCTCTCCCAAATCAAGAGCGATTAGAGCGCATGCGCGGTCGCATCCCTCAGATCAGCATAGGTGAACAACTTGATTTAGGTGATGAATGGCAAGCGGTCAAAAAGACCATTGAAGCATTTAAAAGCTCAATCTAAGAATGAAAGGAACATCAACGATGTTCCTTTTTCTTTATTGGACAAACATGATAAAAATAAGATAACGAGAATAAAGCATCATATAACAAGGATAACTATGTCTAACTCCAAGTCTAATTCAAAATCTAATCCAACGTCTAAATCCAACTTATCCAAACATCGACATATTTCATTTACCGCACATTACACAGGTTATATCTGGTATCAAATGGGGATTTCACACCCTGCTCTTGCGACAGCCAAAGGTAAATCTTTAGCCATGATTGCTAATCCAGTGGAAACGCTTGCGGAGAAATATATTGGTGGAAGTATGCGTACCACTTTAAAAACACGCCATACTTTACTGGATGAACATCTCACTCAACTCATCGAAAAACATCCAGACCTTCAAGTTCTAGAAATCGCAGCGGGACTATCTCCACGCGGTTGGTGGTTTAGACAACGTTATCCTCAAATTGATTATCGCGAACTCGACTTGCCTGACATGGCTGCGACCAAACAAGTTGCCTTAGCACAAATAAATACGCTTAGCCCAGAAATGCTGTCTGCTGACTTGTTTACTGAAGATTTTCAAAATGCGTTTACCGTTTTTGACCCTCAACGACCATTAGTGATCATCAGTGAGGGTTTGATCAACTATTTTGACAAAGCATTATTACAACAACTACTTGAATCAATCGTGAAATATGGCTCATCTTTTAAAACTTTGCATTATTTAACGGATATTTATCCAGAACCTGTTAAAAACAAACTGGCTAAGGTGATTTGGTCAAGTAGCAAACTATTAAAATTAATGTCTCGAAGTGCGTTTAGCTTTCATTTTATCGATCCTATTGAAGTAAGATCTTTTTTTCAAAATGCAGGATTTACTCAAGTCAATGTAGTTCAACCCACAGCCTATTTTCAGCAAGAAAATAACCATTCTGATCAAGCTGAATCAAGTAAACACTTAGGTGATTTAGTTTGGATGATCCATGCACAGGTGACTAAATAAAGCGCCATTTACACAATAAACTATAGCATAGAGTAAACATTTGCTCATTGATCAAGAAAAGAAAGGGCTTCATTTCAATCAAATGAAGCCCTTAATTGTTTTAGATCTATAAAATAGATTAAAAATGCTCATCAATATGACTTTTCTGGTGATTGATAAATTTAAGTAATCGATCCGCCACCTCGAAATAACCGTGCTTAAATAAAGCACGAACACCCTGATCAGTCGCCTCAAAGATCAAGCATTCGACCTTGAATTCACCCTGTTCATCTTCCAGATGCAGTGCCAAATCACGAGCATGCTGATTGATATAATCAATTTCAGATACAGGTGCATTGAACAACACACCAAAATAGTTAAGATCAACGATCTCCACATTAAGCACCTTTTCTGAAAGGCGATGTGATAAACACGTTTTAGGATGAGATACCTTGATACGCTCTTCGCCACGGCGTTCCAAGCTCAGCATTTGCTGACGGTTGAGTGGAATAATTCCTTCAATACCTTGAATTGATTGCTCTTTTAAAAATGCAGTAAACAAATTCATGGTTTCCTTGCGACGTTGCAGTTGAGGTACATGATCCGCATTGGCAATCATGGCAAACTCAACATCGGGACATTGCAAAGCGAAGTTGGCATTTTCATAGGGCAAAGTAAAACTATCAAACTGACCACAAGCAACTAATGTTTTACAGCTTGGAATCGGGACGTTGTCTAGTCTCAATAAACGATGACAGTTAATTTCATAGCGCTCTTGCTCAGTATCGCTAAACTCAGCCATTTGCTTAAAGAATAATCGTTTTGCTGTAGGTGACATCCGCGTTCGATCCAGCTTGGCATGATTGACCAAATACAAAATCACCGCTTGTCCAAACTCATCCATACGCTGTTCTTTCATCAGCATTAAGGATTCTTCTAAAAGCATGCGCCAGCTTTTACGGGTCTTTTGCATCACGCCCATGAGGATCATACGATCCATGAGCTCTGGACGCTGTGCGGCAAAGCAGGATGCAACCACAGAGCCTAAGGACATTCCCATGACCGATACTTTAGAAATCTCAACAATATCAAGCCAAGTACCCAGCATCGTTGAAAGTTGTGAAATTTCTAAACTTCCTGCAGAAATGCCTGTATCACGATTATGAATTTGCTGATTTGAACCCAACGAAGGTAAATCAATTAAGATCACTGGTCCTTTTTCAAAAAGCTGTTCCACACAATATTTATAAGAACTAAAGGTTTGAAATGCACCACCCACAATCACAATCGGGGTGTTATGCATTGTTGCAGGATCGGCGATCGCCATATACTCAACTTTCCAACCATCGATCCAAGTGATCCGTGGCGGTTGTTTGAAACTATTTTTATTGTATATATCGAAAAAATTAAACCCTGATGTATTCGGGTACATTTCCGAGTCCATTTGTATAACGGAATTCATTTCCCTATCTCCATTTGGCCTTATAGTTTTAATTTGCAAGCCACTTATCTAGACGACATTCTCAAATATTTTTGATTGTGTAACTTATTTAGCATTCACATTTCATTCTATACAAATGAGTGAATATTACGCAATCACAGGATCAACCATTTATCTTTTTTCCTAGATACACTGACTCAGGAAATAGTTACAAGTTTTATCCAATGCCGATTTTTATAGAATAAACATAGATTGTTATAGCATCGACTGCTACTATTTGAGTGAGATTTTTAAGTAACCATACCGCTATGCACGAGTCTATCGAACAGTATATGCAAATGTTGGGACAAAATGCTCGAGAGGCATCTCGCTTCTTGGCTGCTGCTTCAACATTTGAAAAAAATCATGCTTTATCTGCTATTTATACAGCTTTGCAAAATAGCCAATCGCACATTTTAGCTGCCAACACTATCGACATGACCAAAGGTCGTGAGAATAATCTGGACAGCGCATTACTGGATCGTTTAGAACTTAGCCCCACACGCTTTCAAGGTATGCTTGACGGTTTAAGAGACGTGATGAATTTGGTCGACCCGATTGGTGAGATTACAGATTTAGCTTATCGTCCCTCGGGCATTCAGTTGGGTAAAATGCGTGTACCGCTAGGTGTGGTGGGTATGATCTATGAGTCACGTCCAAATGTCACATTAGAAGCTGCATCGTTAGCGATTAAATCGGGCAATGCAATTATTCTGCGTGGTGGTTCTGAAGCATTAGAGTCAAATAAAGCGTTATCCACTGCAATTCAACATGGTTTAGAAGCAGCGGGCATGCCACAAAATGCAGTGCAGGTGATCAATACACCTGATCGTGCTGCTGTGGGCCAATTGATCACGATGTCTGAATATGTCGATGTGATCATCCCACGTGGTGGAAAAGGGTTAATCGAGCGTATTACCAATGAAGCGACGATTCCTGTGATTAAACATTTGGATGGGAACTGTCATGTCTTTGTTGAAGCTCAAGCCGATCTTCAAAAAGCACTTCCAATTGCATTGAATGCCAAGACACATCGCTATGGCGTATGTAATGCGATGGAAACGCTTTTAGTCGATGTAAAAGTCGCGGATGAGTTTTTACCCTTGGTTGCTGAATTGTACGCTGAGAAAAAAGTTGAACTTCGTGGTTGCCTCGACGTGCAACGTATCTTAGGGGATTCTGTGAAGGCTGCGACTGAAGAAGATTGGTATGAAGAATACTTAGGTCCAGTTCTGGCTGTAAAAATTGTCAGCGGTTTGGAAGAAGCGATTCTTCACATCAACAAATATGGTTCACACCATACTGATTCTATTATTACTGAAAACTTCACCACGGCGCGTAAGTTCTTAACACGTGTAGATTCAAGTTCAGTGATGGTGAATGCTTCTACGCGTTTTGCAGATGGCTTTGAATACGGTCTGGGTGCAGAGATTGGTATTTCTACCGATAAAATTCATGCCCGCGGACCCGTTGGCTTAGAAGGCTTAACTTCCCAAAAATGGATTGTTTTGGGTGACGGTCAAATCCGCCAATAAAAAGTGATTTAAAATCACCCTAAAAACGCGTCATAGCCCCGTGCATGACGCGTTTTTCTATTTTAGTTGATACATGTTAAGGCGAGTTTAAAATTTTTCCGATTCAACACCTTTAATCCGATGTTTGTGATTGAATTCAGCCACATTCCTAATTCATCAATTCAATTTGATGAATTAGATTGAACCGTTTAGCTACATATTCATCCATCATTCGATGTATCTTTATTTTGATAAGAACTGCTTACGTTTTATAAAAACCACTGAATAGATAATATTAGGATGACTCAATGTTCTACTACCTGATTATCACCACCTTTGTTTTAGCACTTGGCGTATCACTTTTGGTGATGTGGCTTTTCTCCAATTCGATCAATAGTATCCTTGCACGCATTATCCACGACCCGATTCATCATGCATGGGCGAAATATACAAAATTTGCAGGTATGGTCGTCGGTACATCATCCGGTATTCGTATTTATGACATGGAAAAATACATCACCCCACTCACCTATGTCGGAGAAGATGAAAATCAAAAAAGTGTGATTATCGAACTGACTCAAGAACGTTGGTTTTTAGAAATCTATCGCACCATCATTGAAACTTTGCAGGGTCTAGCGTGGATGATGTTATTGTTTTTTATGGTGGCATTGTTTGCCTATGTCGTCGTGCGTTGGTCTGAAATAAAATATAAAAACGGATAATTTGATTTGTCCTATTTGTTCAAAAAACAACAAGCATGTTATGGTGTACGCGACACACAAAATCAACTCGCAGATCATCGTTAACCTAGATCGACACCTAGTATTTAGATAATAAATGGAAACTGATAGCCGATAAATTCTAATTATTATTATCATTTGGGTCGATAATGCTTAAGTCTAATCACCTAAAGTCTATCTAGGACAAAAAAATACTGCGTGATACAAATGCAACCAGATCAAGAATACAGCATTTAAGATCATTGGTACGACAACAAGCTAATACTAAAATCGCCAGTCAAGGAATACACCATGCCTAACTCAGTTCTTATCATCAATTGCGGATCTTCTTCAATTAAGTTTGCTTTATTACTCAAAGATCAAAACTTCCGCATTCATGGACTTGCTGAAAATTTAGGTACCCCTGATGCGCGTATCAAAGGGGTGACTTTAGGCAATGAGCCTGTCGATATCCATATCCCAAATGCCGATCATAAAGAAGCGTTAGAAGTGGGTTTATCTCGCTTAGCCAATCATAAACCCGATGCGATCGGTCATCGTATTGTACATGGCGGCACCCTGACTCAAGCTGAGCTGATCACTGACGATATTATTGAGATTATTCGTGATGCAACCCCACTTGCACCATTGCACAATCCTGCTCATCTAGTGGGTATTGAAGCCACTCGTCGTTTATTCCCAGACCTTCCGCAAGTCGCTGTATTTGATACTGCATTCCATCAAACCATGCCTGCACATGCGTATCGCTATGCAGTTCCTAAATTCCTTTACACAGAACATAACGTGCGTCGTTATGGCTTCCACGGTACCAGTCATGCTTATGTTTCTGAACGCGGTTCAGAACTTGCAGGTAGCTATAAAGAAGGGGGCTGGTTAACAGCGCACTTAGGCAACGGTAGCTCGACTTGTGCCATTTGGAATGGTCAAAGTGTCGATACCTCTATGGGCTTAACGCCATTAGAAGGTTTAGTCATGGGTACGCGTAGTGGCGATGTAGATCCAAGCTTACATAGCTTCCTTGCGAAAAACTTAGGTTGGGACATTTACAAAATTGACAAAATGTTGAATAGCCAATCTGGTCTACTTGGTTTATCTGATCTATCCAATGACATGCGTACCTTGATTGAAGCATCAGAACAAGGTAATGAAGATGCAGCATTGGCCATTGAAGTGTTTTGCTACCGTTTAGCGAAATCACTTTCAGCGTTAAGCTGTGGTTTACCACGATTAGATGGTTTGTTCTTCACCGGTGGTATTGGTGAAAACTCAGCATTCATCCGTGAAAAAACCATGTCTTACCTACCGCACTTTGGTTTCAACTTCAGTAAAGAAAAGAATGATGCTCTGAAACGCGGTACAGAAGGACGTATTGATGCGGGAACTGGACCGCAAATTTGGGTTGTTCCAACCGATGAAGAAGGTCGTATTGCTCAAGAAACTTCAAATGTCGTGATACGTGAGGTTGAAAACGCAACGACAAAAAAGCCTGAAGCAGCAACTGCATAAGTTGCCTTCAGTTCAGTATTACTCTCATTTAAACTTTTGAAATAGATGTTATGAAAACGATTGTACTTGTACCGACTGGAGAAGGCGTAGGACTGACGTCAGCATGCTTGGGTTTAATCTTTGCGCTCGAAAGCCAAGGAATTAAAGCAGGATTTTTAAAACCTTTTTCTCAAGAACAATACGATACAACGGCTGATCGTACGACCACTTTAGTTCGCCATGTTTCAAAAAATGAAACTGTAGAACCTATTGCATATAGCACAATCATTCAACAGATCAATGCTGATCAAACGGACGAGCTACTTGAAGCTGCGGTGCATTTACATCGTCAGATCGCTAAAAAACACGATGTGATCATTGTCGAAGGCTTAGTACCAAACGGTCGTGATGCTTTTGCTTCTGAACTTAATGCTCAATTGGCTCAAGCGCTAGATGCTAAAGTTGTGATTGTGAGTAATGCTGATATTCAAAATCCAGTGGCTTCTGCAGATAAGGTCGAAAGCCAATTACGTCATTTGGGCGGTGCATCAAATAGCCGTACTTCTGGCGTATTGTTCATGCGTACCAAAGGGCTCTCTGAAGAATCAGCTCAGATTCCTGTAACCATGGATCCAGATCTTCGTTTAATTGATGACACGACCAACTTTATAAAAGCGATTCAAAAAACACATCCTCAAATTGGCTCTGAAAAATTGCCGGTGATTGGTCTTGTGCCGTTTAGTAATACCTTAAGCGTGCCACGTATGTCTGACATTGCACAACATATTCAGGCAGAATGGATCAACTTAGGCGAAGCTCAGCAGCGTCGTGTTTTGCATAGCAGTTTAATTGCATCCAATATTGCGCATGAGTTACATAAATTTGTTGCAGGTGAACTCATCATTAGTGCATCAGATCGTATTGATGTTCTTCTCGCAGGAAGCCTCGCAAGTAGCAATGGTATTCCACTGGCGGGTTTAGTGTTGACTGAACAATATGCACCGAATCCACAGGTAATGGATTTCTGCCAAACAGCGATCAAGCAAGGTTTACCGATTTTGCACACTCAACTCAGTACGTTTGATACCGCTCAAAAGCTGTCAAATCTGAGTAATGAAATTCCTGTTGATGATACTGAACGTGCTGAACAAGTCACTCGTTTTGTATCAAGTCATATTCATCCTGAGTGGATCACTCAACTGATTAATGGCTCGTACCAACCTCGTTTATCCCCTTCTGCGTTCCGTCATGAATTGGTACAAAAATCAATAGCCGCGAAAAAACGTATTGTACTCCCTGAAGGCGATGAACCTCGTACCATCGAAGCAGCATCGATTTGTCAGTCACGTGGTATTGCGCATTGTATTCTACTGGCTAAACCTGAAGCGGTCATTGAAGTTGCTAAAGCACGTAACATCACCCTACCTGACAGTCTAGAAATCATTGACCCAGACACAATTCGTGAGCAATATGTTGAAAAAATGGTTGAGCTGCGTAAAGGTAAACTCAGCGATATTCAAGCACGCGAACAACTTGAAGACACCGTTGTTCTTGGGACAATGATGCTTGCCTTGGATCAAGTTGATGGTTTGGTGTCTGGCGCGGTTCACACCACAGCAAATACGGTTCGCCCTGCATTCCAATTGATTAAAACAGCGCCTGACTATTCTTTAGTATCTTCAGTGTTTTTTATGCTGTTGCCTGATGAAGTTTATGTTTACGGCGACTGTGCCATTAACCCTGATCCGAATGCTGAACAACTGGCTGAGATTGCGATTCAATCCGCAGATTCTGCAAAAGCATTTGGTATTGACCCACGAATCGCGATGATTTCATATTCTACCGGCACTTCAGGTGCAGGTGCAGAAGTTGAAAAAGTGGCTGAAGCAACACGTATTGCGAAAGAACGTCGTCCTGATCTATTGATCGATGGTCCATTACAATATGATGCAGCATCCGTTGAAAGTGTGGGTCGCTCTAAAGCACCTGAGTCTCAAGTCGCGGGTCGTGCCAATGTGTTTATCTTCCCTGATTTAAATACAGGTAATACCACCTATAAAGCAGTGCAACGCTCTGCCAATGTCGTCAGTGTAGGGCCAATGCTTCAAGGACTAAACAAACCTGTCAATGACTTATCTCGTGGTGCGTTGGTCGATGACATTGTGTTTACCATTGCGTTAACAGCGATTCAGTCTGAGCAGCAAAACGCTTAATTTTCAATACATTTCAGCATAATAAAAAACCACCCTTTTGAAAAACAGGGTGGTTTTGAATTTATTAATAGAATAAGTTAAGAAAATTTACATGACCTCCGAAAAAGATAAGTTAGCTAGATACTGGTATGAACAAGGCCATAATTATTATGAAAGTTCAAAACTTTTATTAAAGTATCAAAATCAACAAACAATTTTTCCTGTATTAACATTACTAGCTTTTAGTAGCGAATGTTTTTTTAAAACTTTACTTACATTAACCAATGTAAAGATTAAAAGGTTTCATGAATTAGAAAAATTATTTAATGCATTACCATCAGATGTAAAGGATCAAATTTCAAATGAATTTTTAACAACTTATCATCATCGGATAGATCTATAAATTCTAAAACCTTTATAGACTCCAGATACTTTCTCACAGAAACTACTTTCATTGATTCAGGTCAAGCACAACCTTTTCACCTCGGTACCTTAGAAATCTTGTGTGAATTCTTATATAACTTTATCAAGCATAATGGTGAAACGATTAAGTATAATTATAAATAACCCGAATCGCGGATAAGGATTTTTCTTTAAAACCATAAGCTAAATGTAATTTTATGATTAGTTTTTAGTGTTATCAGACCAAAGCATAGACTTTTTTATGCTCAAAATGATGGATAAGTCTCAAGATGAATGATCTCATTTCCTTAAGCAGGATTCGGGTTAAATAGTACATTCACTCTTTTTATGAGTTGAGAGCCTAATAAACTCAAAAAAATGTTCAGCCGATTAAATTTACTTTCTCATTCAAGCGCTGTATTAAACTTTCGCCCAAATCCTCAGCAAAAAAACCACAATTGAGTCATTTTGTCTTATAATTTAGCCCGCTAGCTATCAGCCCGCTCAAGAGATTTTTGTATGACAACTATTATCAAGCAAGATGACTTGATCACATCGGTTAAAGATGCGCTTCAGTTCATTTCTTACTATCACCCACAAGATTTCATCCAAGCGATGAGCCGTGCGTATGACCGTGAAGAAAACAAAGCTGCAAAAGATGCGATCGCACAAATCCTAATTAACTCTCGTATGTGTGCAGAAGGACATCGTCCAATCTGCCAAGATACGGGGATTGTAAACGTATTCGTTGAAGTGGGCATGGACGTTAAATTTGATTTAACGATGGGCTTAGACGATGCAATTAACGAAGGTGTGCGCCAAGGTTACTTAGAAAATTCTAACGTACTTCGTGCATCTGTATTAGCTGACCCTGCATTTGGTCGTAAAAATACAAAAGACAACACTCCTGCTGTGATCTACCACAAATTAGTTCCGGGTAATAAAGTAGATATCACGGTTGCAGCGAAAGGTGGCGGTTCAGAAAACAAATCTAAGCTTGCAATGTTAAACCCATCTGACTCAATCGTGGATTGGGTACTTAAAACTGTTCCAACGATGGGTGCAGGCTGGTGTCCACCGGGTATGCTCGGTATCGGTATTGGTGGTACTGCTGAAAAAGCCATGATGCTTGCGAAAGAAGCATTGATGGAAGAAATCAACATGGACGAATTGCTTCGTCGTGGTCCACAAAGCAAAATGGAAGAGCTTCGTATCGAAATCTTCGAAAAAGTAAATGCTTTGGGGATTGGTGCACAAGGTCTTGGCGGTTTAACCACTGTTCTCGATATTAAAATTAAAGATTACCCATGTCATGCTGCGGGCAAACCAGTCGGTATGATTCCGAACTGTGCTGCAACGCGTCATGCACACTTCACATTAGATGGTTCAGGCGTTGCAAATATTATTGCGCCTAAACTTGAAGATTATCCTGAAGTAACTTGGGATTCATCAACCTCTAAACGGGTTGATCTGGATAACATCACGCAAGAAGAAATGAATTCTTGGCAACCAGGTGATACTTTGTTGCTGAACGGTACAATTTATACAGGCCGTGACGCTGCGCACAAACGTATGGTTGACATGCTCAACAATGGTGAAGAGCTTCCTGTAGATCTTAAAGGTAAGTTTATTTACTACGTGGGTCCTGTAGATCCTGTTGGTGATGAAGTGGTTGGTCCTGCTGGCCCTACAACTGCAACACGTATGGACAAGTTCACTCGCCAAGTATTAGAAGCAACGGGTCTTTACGGTATGATCGGTAAAGCTGAACGTGGTCCTACTGCCATTGAAGCAATTAAAGATACCAAAACAACTTACTTGATGGCTGTGGGTGGTGCTGCTTACTTAGTATCTAAAGCGATTCGTGAAGCTGAAGTCGTTGCTTTTGAAGATTTGGGTATGGAAGCAATCTATAGGTTCGTTGTAAAAGACATGCCTGTATCTGTTGCCGTAGATGTGAATGGTACTTCTGTTCACGCAACTGCGCCGAAAATCTGGCAAGCGAAAATTGGTAAAATTCCAGTAGTGGATGCTGCTGCTAACTAATTTAAAACTTGTCTTAAGTATAAAAAGCACTCTATCATTAGGGTGCTTTTTTTATACTTTATGAGAAAATTATGATAATAAAAAACAAAATTGCAGTGCTAATCCTTAGCTTGAGTAGCTTTCAAGTCATGGCCTCGCCTGCAACAGATCAACAGGTTCAAGAGCTGGTTCAACTTGAAAATTGGAATCAGTTGAAGTCAGCTTTGATCAAAAATGGTCTACCAACATTTAAAAGTAGTGTAGAAGACAGTCTGATTGAACAATTACAGATTCCGCAGCCTATTTCAGCTCAGAATCAACTGATGATCATGAAAATATCTGATATTACGGTGAATGATACTTTAGATCAAATCGATGAAGCCAAGATTATTCAAGATATTAGTCAAGCCTATAAGCGTCTAAGCTCAGAGGAAATTACTGCATTAATTGAATTATATAAAAAACCTAATATGCAAAATGCTGCGAAAAAATCTCCAATCCTCATCGCACAATCGATCGACCAAGCGACAGAAGACTTCACTCAACTTCTACATTCAAATGAAATCATAAATACTATGAAGAAATTGGAAAAATAATGAAAAAAATATTGATTGCCCTAATCATTGGCTTGCAAGCATCCTTCACTTACGCCGCCAACACAAATACAACTTCAATGGCCAACGAACTGGTCGATATCATCGACCAGCATAGTTATCAGATGTTTTTATCCGATGAAAATACCACGAAAACAGCTGAAGTTTTATTAACTTATTTCCAACTCAAGCCATCAGCTAAAAATCGTCAAGCCATGGCTAGTGCCGTGAAAAAATACTATAACCAACCTGATGTACACCAAAAGTTTAAAGCTAAAAGTGCTGCACTGTATCAATCAACCTTTAGTGAACAAGAGATCCAGACTTGGACTGATTTCTTTAAAACGCCACATGGCCAATCTATACTAAAAAATCAAGCCTACTTCCAAGGTATGAGTGATACGGTCGAAAATCTATTTCCTGTAGATCAACAACCATCACCCGAGGCCGAAAAAAAGATAATGGATATTATTATGCAATCCATGCAAGGTGAATAACTTATAAAAGAATGATTGAAGCTTTATGATTTACATAAGCTTCAATTACTTTCTAAAATATTTTCTAAAACTAAAATATCTTCTAAAACTAAAATATTCTCTAAAAAAAAATATATACGCTTTTATTACTCATCTCTGATGATTTTTCAGATCAAATTAAAGAAAATAAAAGGCACTCCCCAACCCTCAACTTATTACCAAGTTCTTGGATCATAAATCTTAAAGGGCTCTGTCAAACGGACATCATCACTGGCTTTATATTTCCCGCTCTCGACTTTCTCATTCGTTTTAATGATTCTACCATTTGGACTTATTTGAGCCACGTAATTCAAACCTGGGGATTTGAGCTGTGTCATCCCAATTTCTTTTAGTGCTTGACGTGTCGGCATCTGCATCAATGGACCTACACGCAATAAATCCGCATCGCCATTTGGTCCTCCACGGAACTGCTCTTCTTCATATTTTAAAAAGTATTGTTGCCCTGCTTTAACCGTGAAATTTGCTGCCAATGGCTTTTTAAAATGCACCACAGCCAAAGGTCGACTAATACTCAGACGATAATCCCCTTCAGCCAATTCAATCCAATAATGGTGATTACTGATCAGACTGGGGATTTTCTTCCCATTTAAAAAGAAGCTTGGTGCAACGATTTCTTGACGATTCCATTTACTATCAGGTCTGTACAAATACAACACAGCGGCATTTTTATTTTGTGGTTTGATCAATTTAAAATACTGACCCGGTTCCTGATTGACCCAAGAACCCAATGAAAACCCAGCAACTTTATATTGATCTAATTTTGATGCGACAAAACTGGTTTTTTTTGAAAAATCGACAGGTTCTAAAGTAGAAATAATCTGTGCTTGAGCAACTGTCTCTTGATTCGGTGAATGACTACACGCAGTTAAACCACTGCTTGCTGAAAGTATAAATGCCAAATAACGCATGATTTTCCCTCATCACGTATTTCTTATTTTGTTTGATGGTGAATTATTTTGTTTTTTGAGCTTAACATTTCAATTCGATATTAAAAATAAAAAAAGGTGGAAAAAGTCGCCCTTTTTCCACCTTTCAGATGAAATACATTTGAAGTTTAAATGATCAATCTCAGTTAAGCAGATTTACTGTCTAAAATTTTCAAATCTATTTTTTCTTCAACAGCTTGTTCAGTCTTAGGCTGACGCTCAGCTTGATACTCAGGTTCAGCTTTATCATTGATGACAGCGTCATTGATGATAACAGTCCCGATATCAGTACGACTTGGCAAGTCATACATGGTTTCAAGCAAAACATTTTCCAAGATTGAACGCAAACCACGAGCACCTGTATTACGCTCTAATGCTTTCTTGGCAATTGCACGTAATGCTGAATCTTCAAACACCAAATCAACATCTTCCATTTCGAAAAGGTATTGATATTGACGCGTTAAGGCATTCTTAGGCTCTGTCAGAATCTGCATTAAAGCTTCTTCATCAAGCTCTTCAAGCGTTGCAATCACAGGCAAACGACCGATGAATTCAGGAATTAAACCAAATTTCACCAAGTCAGCCGCTTCAACTTGTCGGAACAATTCTGATAGTTTCTTGGTATCATCTTTGCTCTTCACATCTGCTGTGAAACCAATACCACCCTTCTCTTGACGCTGCTGTACTACACGCTCAAGACCTGAGAATGCACCACCACAGATGAACAAGATATTCGACGTATCAATTTGAATGAATTCTTGTTGCGGATGCTTACGACCACCTTGTGGTGGGATTGATGCAACCGTACCTTCGATCATTTTAAGCAAAGCCTGCTGAACACCTTCACCTGACACATCACGTGTAATAGAAGGATTTTCAGACTTGCGTGTGATCTTGTCGATCTCATCGATATAGATAATGCCTTTTTGCGCTTTCTCTACATCATAATCTGCTTTTTGAAGTAACTTTTGTACGATATTTTCAACATCTTCACCGACATAACCTGCTTCGGTTAAAGTGGTTGCATCTGCCATCGCAAAAGGTACATCTAAAAGACGAGCAAGGGTTTGCGCAAGTAAAGTTTTACCTGAACCTGTTGGTCCGATCAGCAAAATATTACTTTTCGCGAGTTCTACACGCTCTTCTGATTTATTTTCAGATTGAGTCACTTTAAGACGTTTGTAGTGGTTATATACCGCAACAGAAAGTGTCTTCTTCGCAGTATCTTGACCAATCACATACTGATCGAGTGCAGCACGAATTTCATGTGGTTTCGGCAATGGACGTGTAGCCCACTCACCTGTTTCAACTTGTTGACTCGTCTGAACCAAATCTAAGCATACATCTACGCATTCATTACAAATGTAAGCGTCCTCGCCTGCAATGAGCTTACCCACTTCAGACTGCGTTTTACCGCAAAATGAACAATGCTTTTGTCCTTGAGGATTTTCAGACATTTTCACTCCAAATTTCTTAATCTATGCTTTTAAAGCTTAATTTTGTGGACGTTTTGACAGAACTTCATCAACTAAACCATATTCTTTTGCAGCTTGAGCTGTCATAAAATTATCACGGTCTGTATCACGCGCAACAGTTTCATAGTCTTGACCACTGTGCTCTGCCATCAAACGGTTTAAACGCTCTTTGATGAAAATGATTTCACGTGCATGGATTTCGATGTCCGATGCTTGACCACGGAATCCACCCAATGGTTGATGAATCATCACACGTGCATTTTCCAAGCAGTAACGCTTACCTTTGGCGCCAGCATTTAATAGGAATGCACCCATTGAAGCCGCTTGACCCATACAGTAAGTCACCACATCTGGTTTGATAAATTGCATGGTATCGTAAATCGCCATACCTGCAGTCACCGACCCCCCTGGAGAGTTGATATATAAATGAATATCTTTTTCAGGGTTTTCAGCTTCTAAAAATAACATTTGCGCGACAATCAAATTCGCCATGTTATCTTCAACTTCACCTGTTAGAAAAATCACACGTTCACGTAAAAGACGTGAAAAAATATCGAAAGAACGCTCGCCACGAGAAGATTGTTCAACCACCATCGGTACGAGTGCGTTAGCAATTTGTGGAACATACATACGTTATTTATTCCTGAATTCTTGTTACTCAACACATAATCACAATATGAGGGATAATTGTTGAAAATGCAAAATATTCCCCATTAATTATCAGAATTATTTTGCATATGCTATGTGATGAAAGGACATCTTATCGATCTTGAAAGTATTAAAAAAGGCGCTTGTCAGCGCCTTTTTCACAACGAAGAAGAATTAACCTTGTTGTTGACGAGCTTGTTGCTCTTTCAACAATTCTTCGTAGCTTACAGTCACATCAGCCACTTTAGCTGAAGCTAAAATGTAATCGACAACTTGATCTTCTAAAACCACGGCTTCGATTTGAGCACGTTGCTTTTCATCGTTTTTGAAGTATTCAATCACTTCAGTTGGATCTTCGTAAGAAGAAGCCATGTCTTCGATGTAAGCTTCAACACGAGCAGCATCAACTTCAAGCTTCGCATCAGTTAATACTTTGCTTACCAATACGCCTAATTTAACTGATTTCTCAGCTTGTTCTTTGAACAATTCATCAGGAAGCATGCTTGAATCAAATGCTTTAGCGCCTTGAGCACCGAACTGCTGAGTGAACTGTTGAATCATTTGTTGACGTTGACGGTCAATTTCTTGAGACAACATTGATTCTGGAACTTCGATTTCATTCGCTGCTACAAGCGCATCAAAAGTTGCACCTTTCACTTGGTTACGAAGACCGTTTTTCACTTCACGTTCCATGTTTTTACGAACGTCAGCTTTTAATTTCTCAATACCTTCTTCTTCAGTTACACCAAAGATTTTAAGGAATTCAGCATCAATTTCTGGAAGTTTTTGTTTTTCAACAAGTTTCACAGTGATTTTGAATTGAGCAGCTTTACCCGCTAAGTTTTCAGCTTGGTAGTCTTCTGGGAAAGTGACGTCAATTACTTTCTCTTCGCCTTTCTTCATACCAACGATGCCATCTTCAAAGCCAGGGATCATACGACCTGAACCCAATACAAGTTTGAAGTCTTCAGAAGAACCGCCTTCAAATTTTTCGCCGTCAATTGAACCTTCAAAATCGAAAGTTACTTGCATGTCTTTTTTAGCCATGCCTTTAGTTTCAGCCCAACCCGCACGTTGCTTTTGAAGATTTTCGATCATTTGATCTACATCTTTATCGCCAACTTCTGCAGTTTTGCGTTCTACTTCTAAGCCTTCGAACTTAACTTCAACTTCTGGATAAACTTCAACAGTCGCTTCAAATACGAGCGCATCTTCTTTGTTTTCAACTTTATCAATGTTTGGCATACCAACAGCATTGATTTTTTCTTGTTGAATGGCTTGGAATACTGAGTCACGAATAACATCGTTCACAACTTCGTTGTAGATACCAGCACCGTACTCACGACGTACAACGTCTAATGGCACTTTACCTGGACGGAAGCCGTTGATCTTAACAGTTTTAGATGTGCGTTTTAAACGAGCTTCAAACTGCTCATTCACACGGCTCGTCGGTACAGATACAGTTAAACGACGGGCAACGCCCGAAACCGCTTCAGAAGTTACTTGCATGGCTTCCTCGATATAGAAATAGTGATTGCAATTTTTTAAGTGCCACATTATATGACAACAATCAAAGATATACAAAATACCTTTTTTTAACCACTGTTTTATTGGGTTTATGCCCTATTGACCCTAAAAATATTTTCTTATTCTATTCATACTTAGTTAATTTTGTATTGTTTTTATTGCAAACGATAAGGTTTATCATTAGTATTTGCATCAAATTTAATCAGCTCTCTCAAGCTTACTCATACCTTTAGGATCGAATATATGAGTCATTTCAAGTTGCAGCCTCTAACACTTGCGCTTTTAGCAGTGACAAGTACTTCTGTTATTGCAAATACAACAAATTCAGAAGTCAAAAATGCACAACAGCTATCTACTATTGTTGTTTCTGCAGCGGGTTTTGAACAAGATATTAAAAATGCACCAGCTTCAATTAGTGTAGTTACAAAAGAAGATATTGAAAAGAAAAATGCGTCTAGTATTGCTGATCTGTTATCTGATGTTCCAGGCATCGATATTCGTGACGGAATAGGTAAAACCTCTGGTTTAAATGTAAAAATGCGTGGCTTGGGTAATGATTATAGCCTTGTTTTAATCGATGGACGTCGTCAAACAACTTCATCGGAAGTAGCCCCGAATGGTTTTGCTGAATCATCAAATGGCTATTTGCCTCCTTTAGCTTCAATTGAACGTATTGAAGTGATTCGTGGACCAATGGCAACACGTTACGGCTCAGAAGCAATGGGTGGAGTGATTAATATTATCACTAAAAAAGTATCCAATGAGTGGAATGGTAATGTCACCGTTGGTGGTAATGTCATGGAACATAGCGGTGAGGCTGACTCTTGGAAAACGAGTTTAGTATTAAATGGTCCATTAATTCAGGATCGCTTAGGTTTGCAATTGCGTGGCTCATACTATGATCGCCAAAAATCTGATCGCATACCCGGCACATCTGGTCGTGATCCAAGACCAAGCGAAGCCGATATTTATGATTTTGGTGGCAAACTATCTTTTGAATTAAATGATCAGAATAACTTTTGGATTGATGGATTCCACTCAAGCCAAACTTACCAAAATAATGATGACCGTTTAGGTACTGCTGATACCCCAACAAGCATCGGTGGTTATAAAGATGAGTTGGAATTCAATCGCACTCAAATTTCATTAGGGCATGAAGGAGACTATTCATTTGGTAAATGGTCTTCATATATTAGTCACACTGAAACTGAAACCGTTGGTCGTACCATTCCAAATAAAACGTTCCCAAATAATATTGGTGCTGGTTTAGATCGTAATCTTGAAAACACAGATTTGGTTGTTGACTCTCATGTTGTAATGCCAATTGCAGATCATAAGTTAACTGTAGGTGCGGAATATAAAGATGCTGAAGTAGCTGATGATATTGCAGGTATTGGCAGTAAGTTCACGAAGGATTCTTTTTCATTTTATGCTGAAGATGAATGGCGTATACGTGACAATCTAGGTCTTACAATGGGCGGGCGATATGAAGATCACTCAGGATTTGGTGGACAATTTAGCCCACGTGCGTATTTAGTTTGGAATACAAATGACCTTCTCACGATTAAAGGCGGTGTAAGTACTGGATATAAAGCACCATCTGCAAAAGCATTACATAACGGTATTATAAGTGTAGGCGGTCAAGGTACCAGTTTTGATATTGGGTCCCCAAATTTAAAACCTGAAGAATCAATTAACTATGAACTAGGATTTAATTTTAATAATGGTAATTTGGACCTGACAACAACCGCTTTCTTTACACAGATTGACAATCTTATTACAGATGGTCCAGATCTATGGAACTGCTACTCTGCAAGCACTCCAAATCAACCGGGCTGTGTAAGTTATGGGTCACATATTACCCAAGATAACTTCTCTCAAAGTATTAATGCCAATGAAGCAGAAACTAAAGGTGTAGAATTAAGCTTGAAATACAGCATTATTCCTGAATGGGATGTAAAAGCTGCTTACACTTATATGGAAAGCGAAATTACGAAAGGAGCAAATAAAGGTTCATATTTAAATAATGTACCTAAAAACGCATTTAATATGACTTCAACGTGGTATGTGAACGATGCCTTGAATGTTTGGCTACAGCATGAATACAAGTCAGATCGTAAACGCTACACAACTGAACAAACAGCAGGTGATGCAGCGATTATTTATAATGCAACTGGCAATAAGTTAAAAGGTTATAACCTTTTCAATTTAGGTGGTAGTTACACTGTGAATGACCAGTTACGTTTTAATGCAGCTGTTAACAATTTATTAGACAAAGATTTTAGCAATAATGGTACATATATAAACAGTAAGGGCGAAACTGCCTCTTATTACGATTATATGATGCTTGGTCGCTCTATGGAAGGAACGTACTTAGCAGGACGTAACTACTGGTTATCAGTTTCTTACGACTTCTAAACTATTCTGGACTGGAAACCCTACTTCGGTAGGGTTTTTTATAGAGCTTTGCGCCTTTCAAACACTTTTCACAAAGCTATAGGTGTCAACACAGCTGTTAAATTACGACGTTTTTTAACTATAAAGTATGATTCGAGATGTATCCAGCTACCATATACATTACTTCTAGATCTAAGTATTCAAAATTTACATAGAAAATTAGCCAATCAATACAAAAGGCATCCATTAGATCCATGTTTACTATCACCACATTGATAAGTGAGTTAAATCACAAATTTAATACTTAAAATAGAATGAACAATTTGCAAAAGCTTTATTACGCAATAAGTGTTTATTGAAAGATTAATTTTCCATTTACCCTACATCAATTAAAAAACAAACGAAAACATGATAGTTTAATGAAAATATTTTTCACAATAGCAACAATATAAGAAAATCTTTATTAACATACGACTAAAATCCATAGAAATAGGAAAAACATTTCGACGGTTCTCGATTAAACTTTAAGTTATAGTTTTACAAGGTTTTGAGAATATATCGAGTCAGTAAATACAAAAATATTTTACGAATTCATATATTTATTTATATAAGACCCTTGTGAAAAACACATATAGACACAATCTATTTAGTAGAAAGGTTGCCTTTTATAAAAGTTAAGCAATCCACCCTACGCAAGGAGTTACCTCATGATGTTGGCTGATCCAAGTAAAAAATATCGTCGCATGTATCAACGTGTTGACTTGCCAGACCGCCAATGGCCGAATAATGAAATCAATAAAGCGCCGATTTGGATGAGTACGGATCTCCGTGATGGTAACCAAGCGATTTTTGAACCGATGGATATCGATCAAAAATTCAAAATGTTCCAAATGTTAGTCAAGATTGGTTTTAAACATATTGAAATTGGTTTTCCATCTGCATCTCAAGTGGATTTTGATTTCACGCGTAAGTTGATTGAAGAAAATCATATTCCAGATGATGTTTATATCGAAGTTTTGGTGCAAGCACGAGATCATTTGATTCAACGTACCTTTGAATCTTTGGCGGGTGCAAAGCGTGCCATCGTGCATATTTACAACTCAAATTCACCGACATTCCGTCAAAAAGTATTGAATGTGGATGTTGCTGGCGCGAAAAAATTGGCGATTAATGCTGCTGAAAAAGTAAAAGAATATGCTGCTCAATATCCTGAGACAGATTGGATTTTCCAGTACAGTCCTGAATGCTTTACTGCAACTGAACTTGAGGTTGCTAAAGATGTCTGTGATGCGGTCACTGAAATTTGGGAAGCGAGTCCTGACAATAAAGTAATCTTAAACTTGCCTGCAACCGTTGAAGTGTCAGGTCCGCATGTCTATGCCGACCAAATTGAATGGATGCATCGTAACCTTCAACGTCGTGATGGTGTGATCATTTCTGTACACTGTCATAATGACCGTGGCTGTGGTATTGCGGCATCTGAGCTTGCGATTATGGCAGGTGCGGACCGTGTCGAAGGTTGTGTATTTGGTAACGGTGAACGTACAGGTAACGTAGACGTTGCAGCGATTGCATTGAACATGTATACCCAAGGTGTTGCACCAAACTTAGATTTTTCAAATATCAACGAAATCATCGCAACGATTGAAGAATGCACAGGTTTACCTGTTCATCCACGTCATCCGTATGCGGGTGATTTGGTCTTCACGGCGTTCTCAGGTTCTCACCAAGATGCAATTAAGAAAGGTTTTGAGTTCCAAAAGAACGAAGAAATTTGGGATATGCCTTACTTGCCCATCGATCCTAAAGATTTAGGTCGTGACTATGATGCGGTCATCCGTGTCAACTCTCAGTCAGGTAAAGGCGGTATCGCCTACTTGTTAGAATCGAACTACAACGTGGTTTTACCGCGTCGTTTACAAATTGAATTCTCTCAAGTGGTTCAACAAGTGGCAGATGATGAAGGCGTTGAAGTATCAGCTCAACAAATTTGGGATCTGTTCAAAACAACGTATGTTGAAGCAAAAGATACCCATTATTCTGCGAAAAACTATCGCTTATCGGATGAAAATGGCAATCAAGTCGTAGAGCTAGACGTTGAAGTTGATGGACAAGTTCAGCACTTACGTGGTGAAGGCAATGGTCCAATTTCTGCCATCTTAAATGCGCTTCAATTACCAATTGATGTAGTGAACTATGAAGAACGTAGTATTGGTTCTGGTGCAAACGCGAAAGCATTGGCGTTGATCGAACTTCAAGTCAAAGGTACAGGTAAGTCGGTGTTTGGTGCAGGTATGCACGACAACATCGTGACTTCATCGATTGAAGCGATTCTTGCTAGTACCAACCGTTTGATCGATCAAGGATTATTAAGTGCTGATCAAGTGATTGCTGCTGCGGTATAAGTTTTCACACTATCAATTAACATTAAAATGACTTTAGAAGGATACCCTCAAGTGGTATCCTTTTATGATTCAATATAAAGATTTAAGGCGAATTGCTCCGGTGTCTTTTCCAGCTGATTCAGTGGGTATCGTTACCCCAGAAAAATTCCAATTTGAAGAACCTCTCTCGCTTGAATGTGGACGTATCCTTCCTCGCTTTGAGCTGATGGTTGAAACCTATGGCACGTTAAATGCAGATAAATCGAATGCGATTCTGATTTGTCATGCCTTGTCAGGTCATCACCATGCCGCAGGTTATCATCATGAAGATGATAAAAAAGCCGGTTGGTGGGATGCCTGTATTGGTCCAAACAAAGCGATTGATACCTCTAAATTCTTTGTGGTTGCATTGAATAATATCGGTGGATGTAATGGGTCAACTGGTCCAACCTCTCCAAACCCTGAAAATGAAAATCGCCCTTATGGACCTGACTTCCCTTTAGTTACGGTTCGAGATTGGGTTAAAACCCAAGCGATGCTTTCAGATCGTTTAGGCATTGAGGTTTGGTATTCGGTGATTGGTGGATCATTGGGTGGTATGCAAGCACTACAATGGTCAGTGGACTATCCTGATCGTTTAAAAAATTGTGTGATCATTGCCAGCGCACCGAAGCTGTCTGCTCAAAATATTGCATTCAACGAAGTGGCACGTCAGTCGATCTTGTCTGATCCAGATTTCCACAATGGTCGTTATTTAGAAAATGATAGCTATCCGAAACGTGGTTTGATCTTGGCACGTATGGTGGGTCATATCACCTACCTATCTGAAGAAGCCATGAAGCAAAAATTTGGTCGTGATTTAAAATCAGGCAAATTTATGTATGGTTTCGATGTTGAGTTTCAGGTCGAAAGCTATTTGCGCTATCAAGGTGAACAGTTCAGTCGGAACTTCGATGCCAATACGTATCTGATTATGACCAAGGCATTGGACTATTTTGATCCTTCGCGTGAATATGAGTCATCACTCAATAAAGCAATGATGAATACCAAATGCCGTTTCTTGGTGGTGTCATTTACCACTGACTGGCGCTTTACCCCGCAACGCTCGCAAGAGATCGTTGATTCACTCATTACTTGCCAAAAGCCTGTCAGCTATATTGATGTCGATGCAGAACAAGGTCATGACTCGTTCCTTTTCCCGATTCCATTGTATGTCAAAACACTAAGAGCTTTCTTGGGTGGTCCAGACCATCTTGCTTCAACACCTAAGGAGACTGTGTAATGCGTATTGATCAACAATTGGCAGATAAATGGATCAAACCAGGTTCAAGCGTCCTTGATCTTGGCTGTGGTGATGGCGAATTGTTATCACAAATGGGCAAAAAACACCAAATTCGTGCCTATGGACTCGAAATTGATCAGGAAAAGATTGCAATTGCCGTCAGTCGCGGGTTAAATATCATCCAACAAGACTTAAACCTAGGTTTGGGACGCTTTGCCGACCAGTCTTTTGACTATGTGGTGATGGCACAAGCTTTGCAAGCTGTTGATGCACCTGATGTTCTTTTAAGAGACATGGTGCGTGTAGGTAAACAAGCGATTATTACCTTTCCCAACTTTGCACATTGGAAGACTCGTTCTTTCTTGGCCTTGAAAGGAAAGATGCCTGTTTCTGAAGCATTACCGTATATGTGGTATAACACACCAAATATCCACTTATGCACATTTAAGGATTTTGAAGCACTCTGTGCTGAAAATCAGATAAAAATTATTGATCGACTTGCCGTAAATGGTGATCAACAAGGCAGTATGCTGAGTAAGCATTTGCCTAATTTGTTCGGTGAAGTCGCTATATATAGAGTGAGCGCTATATGAAAAATTTCTTATTAGGTAGTACATTATTTTTGGGGATGCTGAGTATTCAAGCTCATGCGGATTATGTACCTCAACAACCATCAACTTCTGCTCTAGCAGCACAATATGCCCATATGAATGTGGCAGATCTGCAAAAAGCAGCCAAAGCTGGTCAAGCTGCTGCTCAGTTTTACTTAGCAACGCACTATCAAAAAGGCACGACTGTTCCTAAAGATGCGAAGCAAGCATTTACTTGGTTTAAAGCTGCGGCCGATCAAGGTATCGCTGCTGCTCAGCTCAATGTAGGTCGTATGCTTGCAGATGGTACGGGCACAGCTAAAAATGAAACCTTAGCTCGTTCATATTTTGAGAAAGCGGCAAGCCATGGTGATAATCGTGCGAGCTTTAATCTCGCAATGATGGAAGAGAAGAAGAAAAACTATATGGGTGCATACCAATGGTATGAACTGTCTACTCGTGATGGCATGTTAGACAACCGCGTTGTGAATATGTCTGAAACCAAGAAAACAGCTTTGGCTGCCAACCTAACACCAGATCAAATTCGCACTGCCCGCGACCGTGCAGATCAGTGGATTCAAGCACAGTAAATAATAAACAAAAAGCACCTCAGGGTGCTTTTTTTAATCTCTGATTTTCAGACTTTAAATAGCGTTAGACTACTCCATCGGTATTCCTGCTTTTTTACAATCTTGATCCTCGATAATTTTCCATTTATCTGCTTCAGCTTGATTATTGGCTTGTGTGTAAGCTGCAGTCACTATTCCTGCGTAAACGCAAATTTCAATTTTATCGTTGGTCTTTTTGACCGCCTCATACTGAGCAATTGCATCTTTAGTGACTTGCTGTTGAATATCTTGTAACTGTTTTTCTTCAGGACTTGTACATCCAGATAGCATAAGAGCTGACAGAATGAGGCTTAAATAAATTTTCACGTGATCACCTATAATTTTTCTAATTGATCAATATCAACACTGCTATAAATTGAGAATGACTATTTTTATCTGAACAACATTTAGTTGAATAACATTAAT
Source organism: Acinetobacter sp. CY73 (assembly GCF_059515865.1). Classification (NCBI taxonomy): domain Bacteria; kingdom Pseudomonadati; phylum Pseudomonadota; class Gammaproteobacteria; order Moraxellales; family Moraxellaceae; genus Acinetobacter; species Acinetobacter sp. CY73. The sequence goes on from NZ_JCAKMZ010000003.1 coordinate 106,150, forward strand.
TTTTTATTGCTCAGTGTTATAACTTATTAGCATTTTGAATATTAAGCATACATCAAAATAACTTCACTGATTGAACAATTGCTTAAAATAAAACTTAAATTGTGGAGCTCATATCAAGCTAATATTTAACCTTATAGACAAAACATTAAAATCAGATTTACTTAATGAATTAAAGCATCCATGATCGGTTGATAAATTCGCTTTTCTAAAAATTCTTCATTTCTCTGCTCAAACCGATGCAATAAATACTGCTTTGCCTCAGGACTCAGCACCAATTGACAAATAACTTGAGATTGTTGTGTTAGCTCTTGTTGAGACAATGCCGAATCACAAGCAAGTTCAACTAACAATTGCTCTACCTGCTCAATAATATAAAGTTGAGTAAGATCCATTGCTTGGGTATCGTTCATATCCATAAAATCGACCTATTTTCTCATCATTATTGAAACACTGACCATCATTAAATCTACCAAATATATTTTATTTTTAGCACGCGATTTTGATTTACTTTTGAGCATTAGGACGCATTATTTCGAATACTTAAAGTCGCAATCATCATATTCATAACAATCTAAATTCAGTTAGAATGAGCTTTTTAGAATTTTAGAGTATTCAACATGTCTGCACAAGATTGGCTGTCTCAAGGTACATTGGTTTTAGCCAGTAATAACAAAGGTAAAATCGCTGAATTTGAAAAGCTTTTTGCAGAATTGAATCTTCCTGTAAACGTTATTCCACAAGGCAAGCTAAACATTGGAGATGCGATTGAAGATGGATTAAGCTTTGTCGAAAATGCCATTATCAAAGCGCGTCATGCCTCTAAAATTTCAGGTAAGCCGGCGATTGCTGATGACTCTGGAATTTGTGTCCCTGCTCTAGGTGGGGCGCCAGGCATTTATTCAGCGCGCTATGCAGGTGAACACGGTGATGATGCTGCAAACAATCAAAAGTTGTTGGCTGATTTAAAACCTTTACGTCAAAATGGCGAAGCGATTGAAGCGATGTTCGTCTGTGTGCTTGCACTTGTAGAACATGCTGAAGACCCTCTGCCTAAAATCTTCCAAGGGATTTGGACAGGCGAAGTTTTAGAACAGGCTCGTGGTGAAAATGGTTTTGGTTATGATCCTTTGTTTTGGCTTCCTGAGTTGAATATTTCCAGCGCTGAACTGTTAAAAGAGGAAAAAAATAAAATTAGCCATCGTGGACAAGCTATGCAATTATTCAAAGCAAGTTTAGCCCAATAATTTGAACTTAAAATTCCCTCTATTTAAGAGGTTTAAGAAATTAAAAGTTAAATATGGCATTGATCACAATGCCATATCCACCAATCAATAAAATACTCACCACTGTTCCCGAAGCAATAATTTGAGCAGATACCCCTGTACCTCGATAATGCGTCTCTAGCGCTACAATATTCGCAGCTGGTGGCAACAAGAAGAACATCAACATCACTGCAAAAGTCATTAAATCCTTAGGAATGGGCAACAAATAAAATCCAATGAGGCAAAAGATCAGCCCTAGCATCATTTTTTGCATGGCAGTAACGGCACTCTGAACAAGGTTTTCGGGTTTTAGTTTTACTTGACTTAACCACATGCCCAAAATACACATGCCTGTAAAAGTCATGAGCCATTTATCCCACTGATATAAAGATTGAACAAAGTCATGATCTTGATAAATTGAAAAATCCCAAAGGGAAAGTAGAGCAGCGATGCCCAGTGCTAGAACAGGTGGTGATAAGCTCACTTTTTTTATGATTTCTGCTTTAGATTGTGCATGAGGACTCAGTGCAGTTACTGCGCAAATATTGCCAAACACAGAGCCTCCAATATACAGGGCAACCATCACACTGCTTGCCTGTGTACCAAAGATTGCTAATGCAAATGGAAACCCCAGCCAAGCCATATTGAGATAACTCAGACACAGTGCTTTTAATTTATTTTTATAATAATATTTGAAAATGACATACATCAATAAGGAGCACATGAAGCTAAATAAGATCAGCCAAATACTGCCCTTCTGGTAAAAGACCATATTGTAAATAATCACAAATGGAATGAGAACTTTCGCCAGAAGCATTGCAAAAAATGCTCGAAATCGAGTGAGCTGTTTTACTGCAAAAAACCCGATCATAAAAGAAATAAAGGGAAGTATAAGCGCCATACTGATGATGCAATTTGCAATCAAGATTGAAAAGCATGCTAGCACAAAGCAATATCATCAACACTGCATAATCTTTAGCTCTAACATAAACAATCCTTCGTTCTTTGACCAACAAGGTTAAATTACTTTTGCCCCTCTGTCTTAAAACTGCAATCATTTAGTCTTCAAATCGCAACATTACAGTCAATTAATTGTCATATTTAACTGTTCAAATTAATGATTATAAATTTGATGAGTAATAGATCATGGCTGGACTTTCAATTTGGCACGTTCTCATTTTTGCGATTGTTGTTTTGCTTCTATTTGGTACAGCCAAGCTTAAAAATTTGGGCAAAGATGTCGGCGGTGCAGTTAAGGACTTTAAAAAATCAATCAAAGATGATGATGAAATACCGACCGCACAACTCAAAGAACCACGAACGCTTGATCATGATCAAAGTCACACTGATCAGCAAACCACGATTAAAAGCTAAGAGACGGATATGCTCAATATTGGAATGACTGAGCTGCTGATCTTTGGGATTATCGCCCTATTGGTTTTAGGGCCAGATAAGCTTCCTGAAGCAGTATGCTTTGTCGGTAAATGGTATGGAAAAATCACTCGTACTGTGAGCAATATTCAAAATGATTTTGACCGTGAACTGCGTCTATCAGAACTACGAGAACAAATGCAATTTGAAATGAAGCGCATTCAAGAACTTGAAGCAAAAATGCAAGCGCAAATGACAGACTTACAAAAACCAATAGAAGCAACACCCTCCAATTTGGCAAAAAAGCAGACCTTAAAAACTTTGCACTATAAGCCCCTTCAGGGCTCTAGTTCAAAAAACTATGTCATGCATCCCAATAAAATGGGGGTATCTCACTCCTCACAATATTTAGATAAGAAATATCCAGAAATGAAGGTGGCAGTATGAACACATTGCCGTCAACTCAAGCATCGAATGATACTGATCCGATTCAACTCGATGAGATGCCGATTACCAAACATTTGGTGATTTTACGTAAGCATTTATTCAAAATAGTCGGAATTCTGATTGCGCTCTTTTTCTGCTTACTTCCCTTTGCGAATCAGACCTATCAGCTATTGTCTGCACCATTGAGAGCACAACTTCCTGCTGCATCAACCATGATTGCTACAGATGTCACAGCTACGTTTATGGCGCCGTTTAAGTTGAACTTTTTTGTTGCGCTGATGCTTGCCATGCCATTTATTCTTTATCAGCTTTGGTCTTTTGTAAAACCTGCGTTATACGAAAAAGAAAAAAATCTGGCTTTACCCTTACTGCTGGGTAGCATTGTGCTGTTCTACACCGGTATTAGTTTTGCTTACTTTGTGGCACTCCCATCCATTCTGCATTTCTTTATCAGTGTCGCTCCTGAAACTGTTGCTCCGATGACTGATATTAATAGCTATCTCAGTTTCTGCTTAAAGCTATTTTTAGTGTTTGGATTTACCTTTGAAATTCCAATTATTACTTTAGTGTTGATACTCATTGGTGTGGTTTCGACTCAAACCTTAGTTGAAAAACGCCGTTTTATTATTGTGGGCTGTTTTTTTGTGTCGATGTTTGTGACCCCACCCGATGCACTCTCAATGATTATGCTCGCCATTCCCATGTGGATGCTGTTTGAGCTTGGTTTATTCTTAGGGAAGCTCATTGAGAAAAGAAGAATGACGACTGAATAGTACTCGCTATACTTTTAATTTTTAAGTATTTTCAAGCTTTAAACTCAGTCATAAGGGCGATTTTTATCGCCCTTATTTTATTCAGCATACTCATTCTATTATTTAATTTTTTTGAAATATTTCCTTCACTTATTTGTCATGCAAAGTCATTACCTTGTTATCAACTTTCTAAAAACAACCAAGCATGAACGCTAGGATGAGATATGACTGACTTAACTCCATTCAATGATGATTACGATAGCAACAATTCTGGCAATGCTGAATTTGTAGATATCTTTAATAAAAATATTACACGTCGCGACCTGATTACAAAAACCGCAGGCGGTGCAGCAGCAATCACATTAGCAGCATCGTTGACAGGTTGTGGCGATGACAATAACACCTCTAATACAACACCACCCACCACTCCACCAACAACACCTGATCACAATAAAACACCGACTTCACTTAAGTTTAAGACGGTAGATAAAAATATACGCAATCAATTCACAGTCCCTGAAGGCTATGAAGCACGTGTTTTGTATGCGCTAGGCGACCCAATATCAGAAGGTCTAAGCGAATGGAATGAAAATCAAATTCCGACAGGTGCCTCTTTTCTACGTCGCTCGGGTGACTGCCATGATGGCATGACCTATTTTGGCATGACCAATAGCCGATTCGATGCCAATCAATCTGCTACAGGTTTACTAGTAATGAACCATGAGTATGTGGATAACCAGAACACTCTTCATCCATCTATTAATACCATTAAAGATGCCTTCCGCTCGGAAGACGAAGCTTTACGTGAGATTAATTGCCATGGTGTTTCGATTATTGAAGTTCATAAAAATAATATGACACAACTGATGAACATCAATAAATCATCTGTATTCAATCGACGAATTACAGCGGCGTCTCGTATTCATTTTGCTGGACCAGTAAAAGGTAACAATCTACTTAAAACCAAGATCAGTCCGAATGGTGATTTCACTTTAGGAACAATTAATAACTGTGGTAATGGTTATACGCCTTGGGGAACCTACTTAACCACTGAGGAAAATTTCAATCAATATTTCTCACGTGATGATGCGAACCGCGATAATAATGCTTTGGAATCGTTAGCTCGTTATAAAATCCCATCAAACAGCTCGTACAAGTGGCATACTGTAAAAGCCACTGAAGACTCACGTACTGCTGAAATTCAGGACCTTGCTATTCAGGACATCTATGACCGCTGGTTAACTAAAGTTTCAGGTGCGACTGGTGCTGAAGACTTCCGTAATTCAACCAACACCTTTGGTTGGATCGTTGAAATCGATCCATTTGATAACCGTGAATACCCTGTTAAACGTACAGCTTTAGGTCGTTTTGCACATGAAGACTGTCGTGTCAGTCGAGCGATACCAGGTCAACCTCTTGCCTTCTACATGGGTGATGACTCGCAAGGTGAGTATATTTACAAATTTGTATCAGATGCCAAATGGGATCCAAAAGATATCAATGCCGGCTATAAAGCGGGTGATAAATATATGAACTCAGGTAAATTATACGTTGCTAAGTTCAACTTTAACGATGCTACACAAAAAAGCTCTGGTGAATGGATTGAATTAAATATCAATAATCCGCTTATTGCTGGTTATTCAAAATACAAATTTGCAGATCAGGGTGATGTACTCATCAATGCACGTTTAGCAGGTGATGCGGTTGGTGCAACCAAAATGGACCGTCCTGAATGGGTTGCTGTCAATCCGAAGAATGGTGAAGTCTATGTGACGTTGACCAACAACTCACAACGTGGAACCAACCATACCGTTGATGCAGCGAATCCACGGAGCTACTTTGACAATGATAAAGGTGGTGCTGACAAAGGCAATATCAACGGTCACATCATCCGTTTCCGTGAAACAGGTGATACGGTTACTGCATTAAATTTCGTTTGGGATATTTTCCTCTTCGGTGCAGAAGCTGACTCTTTGCCAAACGTCAATCTTTCTGGCTTAAGCAACGCCAATGACTTCTCAAGTCCAGATGGTATGTGGTTTGACCCTCGTGGCGTACTATGGGTTCAAACTGATGATGGCGCGTATACAGATGAAACCAACTGTATGATGCTTGCAGCCTTACCTGGAAGCATCGGTGACGGTAAAGTCAACAGTGCAAAAGCTGGTGCAGGAGCACAATTAACTCCGACTGGCGCCGTACTTGACGACACAAAATTACGTCGCTTCTTAACTGGTCCTGCAGGATGTGAAATCACTGGCGTCACCATGACACCTGATTACAAAGCAATCTTTGTCAATGTTCAACATCCAGGTGGTGTATGGCCATCGAATCACCCTGCTGAGTTCAATCTGAGTAAAGGGACAAGTCCAACGCGCCCACGCTCTGCAACTGTTGTTATTACCCGTAAAAACGGTGGAATGATTGCAGGTGAAGCACTCGAAGAAGAAAGTCAAAATACGCCTAAAACAGCATCTTGATCCAACGATAATGTTGTTCTAAAACTGAAAAAAAGCTGACTCAATGTCAGCTTTTTTTATCTTTAAAGATATTTTTGAATTTTCATCTTTAGATTCAGTTATATCAACATTTTAGAGCTTAGAACGACGTCGGCTTTTTCAGTCAAACTTGGTCAAAACAATGGCTTTTGGATAGTGATGATTTGTCCTTGTTGCTCACCTTGTTGCGTTTTTTCAAGCCATTTAAATTCTCTATTTTTCATGAACAACAGATTTGAACTACGTGTTCCATAAATGGGGCTTTGAATAAAAGTTGAAGACAGTAATTCTTCCATGTCTTCAGCTATCCCTGTATTTGGTAATAAATCTCTGCTCACTTTTCGCTCATCTTCCAAAATATCCCATGCAGCAAACTCGATCTCATGACGAGGTGTCGAACTGATTTGCAACATAGGGAGTAATTCTTGCGTAAAGCGTTTTCTTAAATGTTTGGTTTTTTCCCAATGCTCAGTCATCAATCCATTAGACGTGACATAAACGCCTTTTGCCAAGACTTGGGGTGCTTCACCTCGATTACTCATATACACCGCTTGTTTACGATCCCCAATAAATAAATTAAAGCCAGCATAATCACATTGTACGGCTTCAATCTGCTGAGCAAAACGGATGGGTGCTAAATCAGATTCTAAAAACTGTTGAATCAAATGCCCGCGTGAAGTGCGATAACTTTTCTTGTCCTGACCATCTCTAAAATTGGTCACAATCGCCCAACGTCCAGTCTCAGTAATTCCCATCCATGTACCCCCCGATTGCAAATCTTGTCCTGCAATAATTGGACTATGATCCCATGCATGAATCTGAGATGTTGGTCGGTGGTAAAACTCGTCACGATTGGAAATCAAACACAATGGCATATCATCCAAAACGTGCCACGCCAGCGCTACGATACACATAGTTGATTCTCTTTAACTTTACACACTGAATGTACAACATTTTTTATATCTTTCAGCTAAAATCTGTTCAAAACACAATATCAAGGAACAGGAATGCTGACCTACCCATCTATTGATCCAGTGGCAATATCGCTGGGTCCACTGCAAGTCCATTGGTATGGACTGATGTATTTGCTCGCATTTTTATTTGCTTGGGGACTTGCGAATTACCGTGCCAAACAACGCGGCTGGACACCAGAGATGGTCTCGGACCTGATTTTTTACGGTGCATTAGGTGTGGTACTGGGTGGACGTGTCGGGTATGTATTCTTCTATGGCTTTGATCAGTTCCTAGCAAATCCACTTTGGTTATTCCAGGTCTGGACAGGTGGCATGAGCTTCCATGGCGGATTCTTAGGTGTCATGATTGCCATGCTACTGTGGTGTAAAAAATATAAAATGACATGGTTCCAAACACTCGACTTTATCGCACCATGTGTACCTACAGGTTTGATGTTCGGTCGTATTGGTAACTTTATTGGTGGTGAGTTGTATGGTCGCCAAGTCGCAGATCCTAACTTTGCATGGGGTATGATTTTTCCGACTGATCCGTTACAACTGGTTCGTCACCCCTCTCAGCTTTATCAAGCACTGTGTGAAGGTTTGATTTTATTTATCGTGCTGTGGTGGTTTAGTTCTAAACCTCGTCCACGCTTTGCTGTATCGGCACTGTTCCTCATCGGTTATGGTATCGCACGTTTCGTGGTGGAGTTCTTCCGTGAACCAGACAATGGACAATTGTTTATCGGTTGGATGAGTAAAGGTCAGTTCTTGACTGTTCCAATGATTCTGATTGGTCTGTGGATGATGTGGTATGCGTACCAAAAGAAAATCTATGGCTGGGGTCCACAAAAGACTATTAATCAGTAAATTTATCCAATAAATGAAAGCGAATATTGATTTCAATATTCGCTTTTTTATTTAATGACATGCCCACAAAAAAATAACTTTAGAAAAATCTCTACGCTGAAGATCATTTGGGTGAATATACCATTGTGCAATACCACCGTCACACCATTCCAAACCCTCATCAGTATCTAACTGTATAAGTAATTGATAGTCTTCAATTCCAAGCTCAGTTCGGTTATCTCTAGAATGCAAATAGTTTGCATATCCTCCTATTCTATGACCACCTTCGACTTGAAATTGTTCCGTGTACGGTATTTCGTAATGATGGTATGCATGCAAGAGATCGTCATGATCCCAACTTTCAGCAACCTCATTACGATTAAAAAGTAATGGAGCAAATCTATAATCAAAAAATGTCATGTATTGTTTTGATTCTTTAAAAACTAAACCACTTGGTTTTACCCACAACTGCTCTTCATCTTCAGAAATTTCTGAAATAGTTCTTAATGTTTCACGATCGTTGAGTAAGTTTTCATTTTTATCCACCTCTGGAAAATAAAGAACACGATGATCGAGTTGTATTTCTTCCAGACTCTCGTCCATCCCTAAATTATCTTCTTTCATATTCAGGTAGAACTGCACAATCCCTTCTTGGAGAAAGCCTTCCAAAGAAGGTATTTCAGAAAAGTTGATTTGTGCTAAAAACTGTAAAGGTTCATTTGTGTTTTTAGAACATGGGTATTCAAAATTCAATGGTAAATATGGGTATTTACCTAAATTACTTTGCCATAAATCAAGATGGTTTTTTTCTTCACGGTCAAGCTCAATACAGGTCTTTAGCGTTGACTCTATTTTCTCTAAAAATGGTTGAAACTGTTCAGGTAATTGATCTAATTTTGACATTATTATGATTCCAACATAATTGTACACATAGCATAACTAAAGCTTAAATTTGAGCATAATTAATCTATACTGATCTCACCTTATTAACACAAAATAACTATGCTCGAATTTTGGTTTAATCCTCAGGTATCTCTCATTCAAAAACTCGCTTTCTTTATCGCTGTTGCTACAGCCACTGGAATCTTGTATTGGATGGATCCTTTAGCACTTGATGCAATTTTAATGTTCTTAGGCACAGGTGTCGTTTTTTTAATTTGTCGATACTGCAAAATCCATTTCGCTGCGCAGAATCCGACAGGTTTGTTATATCGCTTATTTACATGGATTCCAATTGCCTTACTCTTGGCACTGATCTTTATGCACATGAAAAATGGCGAAATTTTATTACCAGGTGCACAAGGTTTGGGTTTTATGGCCTTGGCCATTTGTCTTTTTTCACCACTTTCCTTATTGAATCAAAATAACAAAGAACTGAATTCAAATAACAAAGAGAATATCCAAAAATGATTTTGGATTTTTGGTATTCGGAACGCTGCACTCGTCAAATCAAACTCATCACCTGTATAACGACTTGCGTCCTTATTTACCTATGTTCAAAACAAGCTGAGTTATCCATCTGGTTTGTCGGTTTTGCACTTGTGATTGGGATTGGATTACATTTAATTCATGCATGCATTTTGCAATTTCAAAGCCAAAGTTCAAACAATAAAGCGATTCAATGGCTCATTGTTGTACCCATGATTGCACTTTTGCTCTTAATCCTGAGTCTTCCTACACCCCATCAATTTTCTTTAGCATTACAAAGCATCGGTTTTACTGCGTTAGGATTTTTTATCGTGACGCTTTACGAAAACAGAGCATCTCGCGAAATTCAAAATTCGATAAGCAAATGAAAATAAATATCTATTTGTAAAAGTTGAGCAACGCTTTGCAACAGAATTCCATCAATTGATTTAGATTTAAATCTCTATACTCAGATAACGTATCGAATAAAATCAGTCATGGAGATAGTACAATGAGTCAAAATTTAACGACCGTTTCAAATTTCAAACTAGAACAATATTTAGGTACTTGGTACGAGATTGCTCGCTTACCCATGAAATATCAACCAGAAGATAGCACCGATATTTCCGCTGTTTATAGTTTAAATGAAGATGGAAAAGTTCGTGTTCAAAACCGTTGCCTAGATGAAAATCAACAACTGGACGAATCGATTGGTGAAGCCAGTATTGTTGATGCTGAAAATGGTAAGTTAGAAGTCAGTTTCCTACCCGAAGGTTTTCGCTGGATTCCATTTACCAAAGGTGATTATTGGGTTCTAAAATTAGACGCGAATTATCAAACAGCGTTGGTGGGTGAGCCTAATCAAAAGTATTTATGGATTTTGCACCGTCAACCTGTCTTGGATGAAGCGACAAAACAAGAATATCTCAATTATGCTCAATCTATTGGATATGACTTAACAGACTTAATTCATACTGTACATACAGGCAATAAAACGGCTTAATTATTTATTTTGAAATAAATCTATCTATAAAAATAAAAGCATCCTCTTTGGATGCTTTTATTTCGAGATCAATAGAATACTGATTCATTTTGTCCTTTTACTCGGTCAGCCCACTGTTTTATTCCCGATCGGAGATATTAAAAAGAAGGCTAGATTAGTATAAACTGAGCCCAATGAAATTTTAGACTGAGTGACTGATCCAAGCAGATGAGTCACCTGCACACTGATCAGGAAATTTATGAAAACGTATTTAGACCTACTACAACATATCCTCGATAACGGCGGCGATAAAGGCGACCGTACGGGTACGGGTACACGTTCGGTATTTGGTCATCAAATGCGTTTTGATTTGTCGAAAGGCTTTCCCTTATTAACCACAAAAAAAGTTCACTTCCGCTCGATCGTGATTGAATTGTTGTGGTTTCTTAAAGGGGATACCAATGTTCAATATCTCAAAGACAATAAAGTGTCTATTTGGGATGAATGGTCTACCGCTGAACAAACGGCGCGATTTGGACGTCCTGAAGGTGAATTAGGCCCTGTCTATGGACATCAATGGCGTAACTTCGGTGCGACTAAAAAAGAAGATGGCCTGTATGAGCAAGATGGTTTCGACCAAATCAAATGGTTAGTTAATGAAATCAAAACCAATCCAAATTCACGTCGCTTAATCGTGTCTGGTTGGAACCCCAATGAAGCAGCTAATGTTGCACTCCCGCCTTGTCATACCCTATTCCAATTCTTTGTCTATAACGGCAAATTATCTTGCCAGCTTTATCAACGTAGTGCCGATGTGTTCTTGGGTGTACCCTTTAACATTGCGAGTTATGCACTTTTAACGCATATGATTGCGCAAGTGTGCGACTTAGACGTGGGTGATTTTGTATGGACGGGTGGTGATACTCACCTCTATGCCAACCATTTTGAACAAGCCCAATTGCAGCTCACACGTGAACCATTGCCATTGTGTCAACTCAAGCTGAATCCTGAAATTAAAGACATTTTCGATTTCAAATTTGAAGATATTGAAATTGTGGGTTATGAATCGCATCCTGGCATTAAAGCACCTGTCGCGGTTTAAGTCAGCCTGATCACAAAAATCCTCCACTATGGAGGATTTTTTTAGAAGATTCGCCTCGCTTTGGGTAGAATAAATCAAGTGCAATTCGTTTATTAAAGATCAATATTGAGTAAGTTATGGCATTTCAAAATTTAGAAGTCGTTCACGTCGTTGCTATGGATCAGAACAACTGCATTGGTAAAGGCAATGACTTACCATGGCATATCTCAGCTGACCTCAAACACTTTAAAGAAATTACCCAAGGTGGTGTTGTGGTCATGGGACGTAAGACTTTAGAGTCAATGGGTCGTACCTTACCGAAGCGAGTTAATTGGATTATCACACGTGATCCTTCATGGTCGTTTGAAGGCACCAAAGTCGCTTACAGCATTGAAGATGCACTCACTCAAGCCGTTGCAGATGTAAAAGTATCTGAAAAACCTGAGAGCATTTTTATTATTGGTGGTGGTGAAATATTTAAACAAACGATCAATATTGCAGATCGGTTAGAACTGACCCATGTTGAACTCGATGTTCAAGGTGATGCGTATTACCCTGCTGTACCTGCTGAGTTTAAAAAAGTCGCTTCAGAACAACACTTAGACGACAAAACTGGGATTGCATTCGAGTTCGCAACTTACCGAAAATAAAGACAATATAAACTTAAAAACAATACTTATGCACAATATTGGAAAGAAAGAATTTTTTATGGCACTGGGTATGGGCTTCATCCATTTTGTCTTCAGTGCCTTTGTGATTCTTTCTTCAATTTGGTTGTGTTCGGCTGTATGGATTCAAGAACCTGTGAGTTGGCTGTTCAGCCGTCTAATCATTGGTACTTGGATTGCGTTCGCTCTCAGTATCTTAGGAATTTATATTACGCAACATTTTTTTAGTCGCCGTAAAGATGTGATTATTTATATTGTCGCCTTTATTCTGAGCCTATTTTGGTACTTTAACTTAGAAGCGAAACAAGACCGACAATGGAACCCAGAGGTTGCTCAAACATTGCATTACGAACGACAAGGTGATGTCGTGACCTTACATAACGTTCGTAATTTTAAATGGAATCCCGATGGCAGCTTTCAAGAAAACTGGGAAACTCGGCGTTTTAATTTAAATGACATTTCAGGTGTGAATATCATCACCTCGTATTGGATGGGACCTCAAATCGCACACACATTAGTGAGTTTTGATTTCGCCAATACTCAACCACTGACATTTTCGATTGAAATCAGGAAAGAAGCCGATGAAGGCTTTTCAGCAATCGGTGGTTTTTTTCGTCAATTCGAACTCAGTCTCGTGGCCTCAGATGAAAAAGATCTGATTTATACGCGCTCAAATGTCCGTGGTGAGCAGGTCTATTTCTTCCCGATCAATATGGCAAAACCTGAGATGAAAGCCTTGTTTGAGGAGTATTTATCGAAGGCCGATGGACTCAATAAGCAAGCAAAATGGTACAACACACTCACCAGTAACTGCACTACTTTAGTGTTCGATATGGTTCAGGCGGTATCAAAAAAAGAATTGCCTGCCGATTATCGCCTATTGGCTTCAGGCTATCTTCCCAATTACTTAAAAGACTTAGGTGCAATTGATCAACACTGGGATATGAAAACGTGGTATCAAAAAGCCCATGTGAATCCGAGGACACAAGAATTTTCTAGGTTTGAACATCAAAGCAGTGAAAACTATTCTCGGGTTTTAAGATCTGGTTTACCGCGCAGTAATCCTACACTTGCGCCATAACGGTAATTTGAAATATTTTCAGAGAAAAATGTAAATAATTTGCAATTAAATAGATCATTATTCTAGAGATTTTTATCAATATTTGTTTATATAGATGCAAATTTGTTTATATAGATCCAACCAACATCAACAACAATCGGGGAAAATCATGCTAAAAAAATTACTGACAACAAGTCTTATTGCAGTGTCTTTAGCGACTGTAGGCTGTGCAACAACTCAAACCACAACCAAGCAGCAAGAGACTTTAAATCTATTACAAAATAAAACCTGGATTTTGACACATATCGGCGCAACAGAATTTAAAACTGATCCTTCTGCACACAATGTCCCAAGCATTCAATTTGATGCTGCTACACAACGTGTAAGTGGTGCTGATGGTTGTAATCGCTTAATGGGTGCTTACAGCATTAACAAAGACAAAATCAGCTTGAGCCAACTTGCAGGTACACAGATGATGTGTGTCAACACCATGGAACTGGCGGATAAATATAATACTGCCCTCACTAAAGTTGCGGCTTATCAAGTTTATGAGAAAACTTTACGTCTGCTGGATGAACACGGTAACCCTGTACTTCAGTTTGAAAGTGCAGTTCAACCACGCTAATTAGATATAAGGCGAATGTATCAAGATTTGACGTGGACATTGTAATCCCGTCAAATTTCCCCATATAGACATTAGAAAATATTATTAGGGTTGAGGTCATGCAACAGGCTTTATTTGGCGGTGGATGCTTCTGGTGTGTCGAAGCTGTATTTCTTCAACTCAAGGGTGTACACAAAGTTGTCAGTGGATATGCTGGGGGCAATACTGTTCAGCCCACCTACGAAGACATTTGTACAGGTCAAACCAATCATGCTGAAGTCATTTTGATTGATTTTGATGAAGCACAAATTACTTTTGATCAGCTTTTACATGTATTTTTTGCAATTCACGATCCAACGACTTTGAACCGTCAAGGCAATGATGTCGGTACACAGTATCGTTCTGTGATTTATTATTTTAATGAAGAACAGCATCAACAATCTTTGAAAATGATTGAAGCATTAAAAGCTGAAGGACTGAATATTGTGACAGAGTTGAGTCCTGTACCCACATTCTACGAAGCTGAAGAATATCATCAAAATTTCTTTGCACGTAATCCAAATCAAGGGTATTGCAACTTTTCAATTCCGCCTAAACTGAATAAGCTTCGTAGCGTATTTCAAGACTTGCTGAAAGATTAAACTACTTTGTGCCTGATATTAAAAAAGCGACCTTGAGGGTCGCTTTTTATTGGAAACAGATTAATTATCCGTTGCAAAAGCAATGTCTGAGAGCCCGGCTTCGCTCGCACGTGACATCACTTGTGCAACAGTGTCATAACGTGATTCTTTATCTGCTTTTAAAATAATCGTCGGTTGTTGCGCTTGTGTTCCTGCTTGAGCAAAACGCTTTTGTAACTCATCAAGCGTAATCACTTCTGCATCCCAAGCCACTTCACCCTGAGCATTAATACTCACTTGAACAGACTCCGCTGGCGGATCGATAATTTCAGCAGTGGTTTTTGGCAAACTTAATGGAATTGATGGGTTAGCAACGGTTGCTGTCACCAAAAAGATGATCATCAATACCAACATAATATCGATCAACGGGATGAGGTTCATCTCCGTCATACCAGTGTCGTTGTCTTCACCCAATTGAAAAGCCATTAAACTTGACCTCCCACTAAGCCTTCTTGATTTACTTTTACTGGTGCAGTTTGAACAGATGAATCCTGTTGCAACATGGTGTCAATCAATAAACTATGCGCATGATCTTGTAATTCATTGCTTAAAGTACGATTAATTCGAACACAGACGTTGTATGCAATCACGGCTGGAATCGCCACTGCCAAACCAATCCCTGTCATGATCAGGGCTTCACCGACTGGTGTCGCCACTTGAGCAAGACCCGCTTGACCACTTTTACCCACAGCGACCAATGCATGAAAAATCCCCCACACTGTACCAAATAGACCTACAAATGGTGCAAGTGAAGCAATGGTACCCAATACTGCAATACCCTTCTCAGCAGATGCTTTTTCCAATGAAATTTGGCGAAGAAGCGCTTGTTCAGCAACAGCTTTACGTTGCTCAAAGCCTAAAGGTGCGAGTTTAGCCTTTAAGCTATTGATTGCTTTTGAGAGTTGAGCATAAGCAATTTGTTTAAGCTGACGCGTGCCCATGATACGCAGGACAACAATTGTCCATGTCGCAATCGACATTGCCAGTAACACAAAATACAGTGTTTTACTGACTGCATCAGCGTGTTGCCAATAAACTGAAAAGTTCATACTCGAACTCCTATTAATAGTTAGCCGTTAGAATTCAACTTAAGTTCAAATGGTTGTTCCGCTTTAAACGGATATGCCACACCATTTTCCTTATAAGGTCTGAATTTTGCATTGCGCACTGCGCGTACAACTTTTTGATCGAGTGC
The DNA here is from genome assembly GCF_059515865.1 of Acinetobacter sp. CY73. Classification (NCBI taxonomy): domain Bacteria; kingdom Pseudomonadati; phylum Pseudomonadota; class Gammaproteobacteria; order Moraxellales; family Moraxellaceae; genus Acinetobacter; species Acinetobacter sp. CY73. Next base: position 121,959 of record NZ_JCAKMZ010000003.1, read on the forward strand.
ATTAACACCACTCGATCTGATTACTCGTACATCTGTTACTTTACCAGTCGCATCTGCCGTGATTGAAACCACAACAGTACGGTCTGAACCTTGCAAATCACGGTTGGTATACGCAGGTTTTGGTGAACGCACCCAAGAAATCTGACCTTGAGATAAGTTACGCGGGGTATTTTTTGCTTCTTGTTCACGACGTTGGCGTTCAGCTTGGTCTCTGGCTTGCTGATCACGTTGCGCTTGCTCGCGTTGAGCTTGATCCCGCTTCTGTTGTTCGATACGTTCTTGATTAATTCGGTCTTGATTCTGGCGCTCTTGTTCTAAGCGTTCTTGCTCTTTTTTCAATTTGTCTTTGCTGTCATCCACCACAATCGGTTTCGTTGCTTCAACTTTAAGTTTCGGCTTTTCGGCAATCACTTTAGGTTTGACAACAGGTGGTGGCTCAACGACTTTCGGCTCAGGTTTTGGCTGTACTTTAGGTTTAACAGGTTCAGCTGGAGGCGGTGGTGGTGGCGCATCTTCAGTAATTTTAACAAAACGCACTTTAATCGGCTCTTTATCGATTTTTTTAAGTTCAGGACTTTGCATTTGACTCACTGCAAACAAAACAGCGACATGTCCTATCGCAACAGCAATCAATGCTGTCAGGACTTTCTTTTTCATCGTGTTCGGATTTTGCATGGTAGGCGCAGGAGACTGACTCATTAAAATTTATGACCTAATAAAAGCGATGAAACATCATATAAGGATGGATCTATCAAGCTCATCGGTTAGCACAATTAAAGCGATTCAATGATAAATGAGAAGTGTTTTCATTTGCAACTATTAATTGAGTGCTTTTAGTAAGTTTTCTTCATCCTACTCGATTAGACAAGAAAAAGGCATACAATCTGTATGCCTTTTATATCACTCTTTTCAATTTTTGAAAATTATGAATTATTGGAAAACAACCGTTTTATTACCATCGACAATAATACGGTCTTCAAGATGCCATTTTACTGCACGTGCCAGTACGTTACGTTCTACGTCTTGACCCAAATCACGTAACTGCTCAACCGTAAAGTCATGACTAACGCGCTCTACATCTTGCTCAATAATCGGACCTTGATCGAGGTCAGCTGTAACATAATGCGCTGTTGCACCGATCAACTTCACCCCTTTTTCATGCGCTTGCTTATATGGATTTGCACCCACAAATGCAGGGAGGAATGAATGATGAATATTGATTACTTTCATTTCCCATTTCGCTACAAAATCTTCATCCAAGATTTGCATATAGCGGGCTAATACCAATAAATCATTGCCCTGCATCAATTCATCGATTTTTGCATACGCTTCACGTTTGTTATCTTTATTAACAGGTACAACTTCAAAAGGAATACCGAAGTTTTCAACTGATTCACGTAAATCTTCGTGATTTGACACCACTTTAGTGATTTCGCATGGTAAACCACCACGAGCATGACGCCATAGCAATTCAAGTAATGCGTGGTCAACTTTAGAAACCAATACACCGACTTTCTTTACATCACTCACGAGTGCTAAACGCCATTGCATGTCATAGCGATCAGCGACATTGGCTGCAAAAGTCTGAAGAATGTTTTCTTTACGGCTTTGTAAACTATCCAGTTCAAACTCAACACGCATGAAATAACGTCCGCCCTGAGCTTCAGTCGCGTATTGATCAAGCGCAGTAATATTCGCCCCTTGATGATACAAAAAGCTCGATACAGCTTGCACGATACCTGGCTTGTCTTCACAAGTAATCAGCAGGCGTGCTGTGTTGGCAGTGGTCATGTTCATTTTGATTTATATCACTTAACGGTTAATTTGAAAAAACAGCCGAGTATTCTAACGCTTTTTTGAAAGCTTTCAAATTTTCTCGGCTGTTAAATGTTCCACATTTTTTTTAATCAGGTCGATCCGCAGATAAACTCGCAAAAAGTTCAGAAGTCCCCAATGTCTCAAGCAACCGCTCATAAGTTTGACGACTTTCACCTCTGAGATAAGGACCTTCCAAAAATACCATTTGACGTAAAGCTTGCCACGCCCATTTCTGGTCAATATTGTTTGAGTCTTTTAAATGCCCTGACATATACAGGAAATTAGTCCAGTTGGTCAGCACAATCCATAAGTTAATGATCAAAGCTTCAATTTCTGAGGCTGTCATTTGCATCAGACCTGCATCAACAAAGGCTTGGTAAATATTCTGCCCTTGCTGCATGACTTTCCCTGCAAATCTTGGATAAATTTTACGGAAATCATCATTATTTTCGACCAAGTGATAAACATCACGATGAAGAAAACGGTAATCCCACATCTGACTACTGAGTACCTGAAAATAACGAATTTTATCATTCGCATTGACTGGGCGGTCATCAGGTAACGCTAACAAATCCAGCGTTTCTTGCTGATATTGTTCCATCAGCTCTTTAATGATTTCCTGCTTATTACGAAAGTGATAATACAGATTACCTGGACTGATATTCATCTCAGCCGCAATATGATTGGTCGTAACAGTACGCTCGCCACGTTCATTGAAAAGTTGCAAACTGATTTGCAAAATTCGGTCTTTCGTTTTTAGCGTTTTGGAATGCGACATCCTAATACCATCTATAACCAATAAAAAAGTTAGCATGCGCTAACATAAAACAGACTTGACTTTTAGAGTAATTACTCTAAAAATGACTATACATTAACCCTTACATTAGTGGTACTGGTCATGAACAGTCAAACAAAAACAAATTTTATGACGACTGATACACCAGAAGTTCAACAAATACATGATCTTCTAGCTCTACAACAGAGTGCTTATCGACGTTATCCCCTGCCTACTGCCAATGAGCGAATCGAACGTTTAGCACGTTTAAAGAAAGTGCTGATCAAATATCAAGACGATATCGCTGAAGCAATTAACAAAGATTACGGTAATCGCGCAATTTCAGAAACTAAAATTGGCGAATTACTGACATGCTTAGAACAGATTAAATATTACAGCAAAAATTTGACCACATGGATGAAACCCTCTAAACGTCATATCGGCATATTACATCAACCCGCAAAAGCTTGGGTGGATTATCAACCGATGGGTGTGATTGGGATTATTGCCCCTTGGAACTACCCTTTGCTACTTGCACTGAGCCCACTGATTTGTGCGCTCGCAGCAGGTAACCATGCCATGATCAAAGTTTCGAGCTCATCGCACCATTTTGGTTTCGTACTTAAAGCTGCATTAGCTGAAGCATTTCCACAGGAAATCGTGGCTGTGATCACAGGTGGTGGCATTATTTCGGATACCTTCAGTCATCTTGCTTTTGATAAGTTGGTATTCACTGGCTCGACCAATGTCGGCAAAACCGTGATGAAAGCGGCTGCTGAAAATCTAGTCCCCGTGATTTTGGAACTCGGCGGAAAATCACCCGTGATTGTACATCCATCGATTAACTTAAAAGACGTGGCTGAACGTGTTGTGTTTGGTAAATTGTGGAATGCAGGTCAGACCTGCGTAGCGCCTGATTATATTTTCCTACCTCGTGGCAAAACCAATGAGTTTATTCGCTGTTTCAAAGCCGTCGTAAAGTCGATGTACCCGACGCTACGTGACAATCAAGACTATACTTCGATTATCAACGACAAACAGAATAAGCGCATCAAAGGTTATCTTGAAGATGCATTACAAAATGGAGCTAAGGCAACTGAGATCAATCCCGCCAATGAAGAGTTAGATTCAGTTCGTAAAATTGCGCCAACCCTGTTGACCAATGTCACGCCAGACATGGAAATCATGAAAAATGAAATCTTTGGTCCAGTATTGCCAATCATAGAATATGATCAAATAGACGAAGTTATTGAGTTTATTAATGACCGCCCACGTCCTCTTGCATTATACTACTTCGACTTTAACGATGCTCGTGCAGAATATGTCGCTCACCGTACCCATTCAGGGCACTTTGGGCAAAACGCTGTCGTGACCCATGTTGCACAAGATGACTTACCATTTGGGGGTGTCGGCGCATCGGGTATGGGACGTTATCATGGTCCTGAGGGATTCTTTAGTCTATCAAATGAACGTTCGGTGATGTCTGTACCTAAGCTGTTTAGCTTAAAATACGTACTCCCTCCATTTAATAGACCAATTCCGAGTATCATTCGTAAAGCCTTTCTTCGTTAAGTGATCAAGGCATGATCTATCACACTAGCTCATGCTGCGTTTTTATCAATTCCGCTTGTCTTTTAAGCGGAATTTTGGTATAAAACGCCCCTTGAATGATTTCAATCCGTTTTATTTTGACTGGCCATACAGATTTGCTGTTGGCTGAATCAATGGAGTTACACCATGTCTAAGGTTTGCCAAGTTACCGGCAAGCGTCCAGTCGTTGGTAACAACGTCTCACACGCCAACAACAAAACTAAACGCCGGTTCGAGCCGAACCTGCACCACCACCGTTTCTGGTTAGAAAGCGAAAAACGTTTTGTACGTCTTCGTCTAACTACTAAGGGTATGCGTATTATCGACAAATTGGGTATCGAAAAGGTTGTTGCTGACCTACGTGCTCAAGGTCAAAAGATCTAAGGAGTCTGAACCATGCGTGATAAAATTCGCCTAGTTTCTTCTGCTGGTACAGGTTATTTCTATACCACAACTAAGAACAAACGTACTATGCCGGAAAAAATGGAAATCAAAAAATTTGATCCAAAAATCCGTCAACACGTAATCTTCAAAGAAGCTAAAATTAAATAATTTTAGCTTTCTTGAAAAAACGACCCTTTGGGGTCGTTTTTTTTGCATTTTTTTTATTCAGCTTGTTAAACTTCTTTGCGGTATTTGGCATTAATTATGCTTTTTAAAATTTTATCTTTCTCCTCTTCACAAAAAAGGAGTTTTTAGTGCCTCATGATGTAGATCTTATTATTTTACTTGCAGTCGGTTTCGGTCTAGCTCTAATCTTTGGCTATATCGCTGCGCGTCTACGACTTCCGCCTTTAATCGGCTATCTTATTGCCGGTATTATCATCAGCCCAAACACACCTGGTGTAGTTGCTGATCTCGCCCTCGCCAACCAACTTGCTGAACTCGGTGTCATGTTTCTCATGTTTGGCGTCGGCATGCATTTCTCCCTCAAAGACTTATTACAAGTTAAACGTATCGCACTGCCTGGTGCAATTTTACAAATTACGGTTGCTACCCTGCTTGGGATGGCCGTCTCATTCTATTGGGGCTGGAGTTTAGGTGCAGCACTTGTATTCGGTTTAAGTTTATCTTGCGCAAGTACTGTTGTACTGCTGAAAGCACTCGGCGATCAAGGACTACTCGATTCCGTCAATGGTAAAATTGCGGTCGGCTGGCTACTGGTCGAAGACTTAGTCATGGTGTTGGTCTTGGTACTACTTCCTGCAACAGCGGTTCTACTGGGTGGTCATGCACTCGAAGGTCAAAGTGGCAACCAAAACATCTGGGCAACTTTAGGCATTACCCTACTCAAAGTGGCAGGCTTTATTGCCTTTATGCTGATTATTGGAAAACGCCTAGTCCCCATGATCATGCAATATGTCGCACGCTTAGGTTCTAGAGAGCTTTTTACCTTAACAGTCGTCGCAGCAGCCGTTTCTATTGCCTACGGCTCATACGCGATTTTTGGCGTGTCTATGGCACTCGGTGCGTTCTTCGCTGGGATGGTGGTTAAAGAGTCTGATTTTAGCCACCGTGCAGAAGAAGAAACGCTACCGCTACGTGAAATTTTCTCGATTTTGTTCTTTGTATCTGTCGGCATGTTATTCGATCCGCGGATTATCATTGAACAACCGCTACATATTCTTGCCGTCATTGGCATCATCATGATTGGTAAAACCCTTGCAGCCATGGCACTGGTCTTGTTCTTCCGCTATCCGCTCAATACAGCGCTGACCGTTGGAGCAAGTTTAGCGCAAATTGGTGAGTTCTCGTTTATTCTGGCAACACTGGGGCTCTCTCTTGGATTACTCACTCCCGAAGCGCAAAACCTCATCTTAGCAGGGGCTTTATTCTCCATTACGCTGAACTCATTTTTGTTCTCAGCAATCGAACCTGTACAAAACTGGATCCGTGAGCGTTCGCATTTGGCACGTTTACTTGAACGTAGTGGTGACCCATTGGCGATGCTCCCAGATGAGGTCTCACAGGACTATCTGCGTGATCAAGTGGTGATTGTCGGTCATGGTGAAGTCGGTCGACGTATTACCCAAACACTCATGGATGACGGTATTAGAGTGGTAATTGCCGAAGAAAACCGTGAAATCGTTGAGAATCTACGTGAAAAGGGTATTGCTGCGGTTTCTGGTCGTGCGACTGAACCGAGCGTCCTAATTCAAGCACATATCCAACATGCACGCTTATTGGTGATTTCCCCAATGGATATTTTAGATATTCATAAAATCGTGGATACAGCCAAGATGCTGAATCCGCAAATTCAAGTTTTGGTTTGTGCTGAAAATCGTCAAGAAGCGGAAGTGATTCGCCAAGACAATATTGGTGAAGTTTATTACGCAAAAGAAGAAATGGCGAAGAACATGAGCAATCATATTCTCAACCAAATTCAAATTGCACATCACAATGCACCTTCGCATTAAGCAAAGCAAAGCAAACTCATTACATATAAAAAACCGCACGTGATGTGCGGTTTTTTATATGTAAGAATTCATTAACTCATATATTTTGGTTTTTCATCAACCACTTCTGCTTCCCACTCACTGGTCTGCTTTTCCATCAAAGCAAACAATGCAGCTTGAACCATGTGTTGTGCAACCACAGGAAGTTGATCTCCAATCAATGCTTTAATTTTGTCATTAAATTGAATTTTCACCAAAGGGTCATGTTCAGCGTCAGCATTACGCAAAGCCAGCTCACCACCTTCTAGCTGAACCAATTCAAGAATAGATTCCTGACTTCCAAAAATTTCTTTTAACTGTTCTATAGACATATACCCTCCATGATTCACATGGTCACAAAATGCGAATGCACTTTGCTTCGCTTAGACTATCTTATATGTGATCGACGAACCAATATTTCAAGTCCTACAATAGACCATCACACTTTAAACTGACATGATTCGACTTAAAACTCAACCATTTCGTTGCGAAAGCCATCGATCAAATGGGTTAAATCACGGTGCCATTCACGTAAAATCTGGGTATCAGGTAACCATGCTTGGGGCGTTTGTGTCACTTTAATAATGAGATTTGAAGATGTCTCATCTTCAGGCTCAGGAGCACTCGGCTCAGGGGCATACTGACACATACGGTAAGCACGTTTTAATTCAGCAATAAAACCATGCTTTGCAAGCTGTTGTAATACATTGACCTCAGGGGAAATCTGTCCTTTTGCTGCCATTAAATCTTCAATCGATTTAAGTGTAGGCGCAGTATCATTTAAGCGATAGTAACGAACGAGTTCTTGCAAAAATGCTAATATAGCACCATGTAAATGAAATACTGCAGCTTCACGATGTGACTGCGCCTGCTGAATATGCTCCGTTTGTTCTGATTGCTGGCATGACAGACGTGCAAAATATAATTTTTGGTTGGTGCGATCAGCATGAAAACGAGCAACGCGGGACATGAGAAATTTCCTAAAGTTAAAAAATGTGTCTTGGCACTTATACGTTAAAACGTGTTGTTTGTTTACGCAATCCACAATTTTTATAAATCTAGATTTTATTCGCGTGTAGATGCATTATCAGCTTATTCTTTTTAATGATTCAATCCTTAATCTCTACAATCCATCTCGTAATAGAAGCGAGAAATAAAAATGAATAAAAACCAAATCAAAAAGGAGCGATTCGCTCCTTTAGATTCTTTTGTTGAAAATATAAATATTTCCACATTCAAATTTCAAACATCGCTTATTTAGCTTCAGACTTGTCTTCTGGCTTATCTTCCGCTTGTTTTACACGAATCCCTTGACCGTGTAAGCGTAAAGTATTTAAACCTTTAATCGCTTTCACAGCTTCACGACCATGAGGCATTTCAACAAACGCAAAACCTTTCGACTTCTTAGTGACTTCATCCATCACCAAAGTACATGATTCAACCGTACCATATGCTTGAAATAGTTTAAGTAATTCAGCTTGTGGGACAGTACGATCTAAATTACGAACTAAAATTTTCATCTTAAAACCTTAAAATAGGCAAAATCATCAAAAAGCACTCGCCTACTCGACTTTTTGAACTTCGCAAATAAATATAAACAGCGCAATCACTCTAGTTTAATCGAGATCGATACCAAAATCTAAATTAATCGTCTTTCGTTCGATCAACGCACTTTTTACCGTCTGCTGGCGAGTTTTATAGTGGGTTTCGGTGGTACATAAATGTCGAGTTAAATCATTGAAGAAGTAGCTTTCAATCTTACGCCCTTGCTCATCCACTTGATCACGCGCCCAAATACTTAGATTTTGTTTGGTCAGAATCAATTCATTTTTTGCACGGGTTAAAGCCACATACAATACACGACGCTCTTCTTCGACTTCATCAAAATTACCTTGAGCACGTGCATGTGGGTACTGTCCTGCCGTTACATTGGCGACATAACACACTTTTTGTTCTGTACCCTTTGCCGAATGAATGGTGATCAATGTGACCACATCATCTTCCGACTGACGTTCAATTTCAGAGATCGACACTGGATCAAGCACGTACTCTTCTAAAAATTCACTCAACTGGTCATGCTTTGCAGCCAATTGTTTGACCAAATCAAAGTCACCCATGCGTTTAGACCAATCTTTTTTGGCGTAGTTTTCTTCAAGTTGAGCGATCAATGCTTCTACACCCAAAGTGACACAAGCTTGCACCTCTGTTTTGAGTACCAGCATTTGTTTCATGATTAGCAAAGTATTTTCAGGAATACGACCAAATTTTTCTAATTTTTCAAAAATTGCGTCTTGTGTAGGATCAACTAAGAGCTGTTGAGCGAGCTTACTCGCACCGACATCACCTACACCATTCCACAGGGTCAGGAAGCGCATCCAAGCAATATCATCCAATGGATTAGCAATCACACGTAATAAGCTTAACAAGTCCTTTACATGTGCTGTTTCAAGCAGTTTCATTCCACCGATAAAGCGGTACGGCACATTGGATTGAATAAACGCAGCTTCAATATGGCGTGCTGCAAAACTCGAACGCACCAATACCATATGTTCATGCCATGCAGAACCTTCTAAAAAGTGACGCTCTTTAATATCAATCGCGATCCATTTGGCTTCATCAAACTCATTGGGGAAAACATGCAATTTCGGTTTAATGCCATCCCCACGATACGCTTCAAGTTTTTTCTCGTACTTGATTGAGCTCTGATCCAACAACCAATTCGATAGATCTAGAATTTCTTGAGTAGAACGGTAGTTTTTTTCAAGTTTGAAAATCTGTGCATCAGGCACACGATCTTTAAAATGATGAATATTTTCAAAATCTGCGCCACGAAAACCATAAATCGACTGTGCATCATCTCCAACACAAAACAGTGAGGTTTTATCTTTCAATGGTTCAAGTAAAGCCCATTGCAGTGGATTGGTGTCTTGCATTTCATCGACCAGCATATGCTGACAAAGCGATGCGACATAATCTGTTAATCCATCAGACTGCGCTAATCCAGAAGCGACCACCGCTAAAATATCGTCATAATCGAGGAAAGTACGTGCACGTTTTCGTGCCTCATACTCCTTCATAATTTCTGCAATTTGGTCTTTGTATTCTAAAAATTCAGGGTGTTGTTTTTCTAAAGCCAAACTCAGTTTTTGGCGGGTATTTCGTGCAAAAGAATAGAGATCGCAAAGTTGTTGTGGTTTAGGCAATGAATTTGGATTTTTCTTATCGTCTTTGCCACGAATCAAACGGAACATCATCAGTTGATCATCACGATCAATGATTGAAAATTGCTCTAATCCAAATGCCTTCGGTACACGACGCAAAAGATACATACAAAAGGTATGAAAGGTCGATGCACGTAGACCTTTGGCCTGATCACCCAATGCCAGTTCTACACGTGCAACAATTTCACTGGCAGAGCGACGAGTAAAGGTCAAAATTTGAATTTGATTGGCAGGAACGCCTTGATCAATGAGATAGGCAGCACGAGCCACAATGGTTTTGGTTTTACCACAACCTGCCCCTGCTAAAACCAAGCTGTGCTTTGATTCAGTTGTCGCAGCTTGTTTTTGTTGAGGGTTTAATTCATTAATCAGGTTGGCTAAGCTCATAATCTCTAATCTAGTTGGGGACAAGACTAGTTTAACAAAGCTCACTGCTAAATAACTAGAAACTCAACATTATAGAATCACGATTTTTGACAGTATAGCTTTTCACAGATCAGTAGATCCTCAGTCTTTATGTTGCATATTAAATGGTTCATAAACTTAAACTATTTCGATTAATCACTCAGGTCGCTGTATCGTTATTTTATTCTTCTAAATTTCCGTATTCTTTTAAGTTGCTGCATCCTTTTAAGTTGTCATTCTCTTTTAAATTTTCTTATTCTTTTAAACAGTTATAATTTATTTCATTCTCAGTCTTTATAAAAAAATTAACTTCATGAACACGAAAAATAGATTGCTTTCATTTATAGCCTTAATCATGATCTCAATCCTGATTTTTACCCAGATCTTCTCTAATGTGTGGATGATTTTAACGGATCAAACAAATTACATTCCAAAAGAAAGTAATATTTTTTTCTTCCATCCAACTAAAATTGACGATGGTTCTGGCGGCTATTTAAGATATGCAGAAGACTTCAATCAATTTTATTATTTTTCAGAACTAGAACAAAATATTTACTACTCACAAAGTAAGGAAAATAAGTGCTCTAATTTCAATAAACTTGATATTTCAACGTGGTGCAAAGCTATGAAAAATTATCATCTTCAATAAAAACCTTACCTCTAATAACATCTAACCAATACATTTATTTTTTAATCAAAATTCAAATCTATTAAAATTACCTAATAAATCAATATTTTATATTTTAAAATTTATTCAATAATATCATTTTTTTGCATGCGTTCTCCAAGTTAAGCTCAGCATTTTTAAGTGCTGTTTCCAAATCACAATTTGGCTCATTCATTCCGATAATTTGACTAAAACCCTCATCATATAAAGTGTCAATATCATCACCTACTCGTCCAGCAAAAGCATAAACAGGCTTATCAAACTGCTTTGCGACTTGTGCCACAGCCCACGGGGTTTTACCAAACTTGGTCTGAAAATCAATACTGCCTTCACCCGTAAACACATAATCCGCTTGACCAATTTTTTCAGCTAATCCTGTTTCTTTAATAATTAACTCAGCACCTGATTGTATGGTCGAACCCGTGAAAGCCATCAGTCCAAAACCTAAACCGCCAGCAGCCCCTGCACCCGCTTGATGTTTCACGTGAACCCGTAAAGTTGACTCAACCAAATCTGAAAAATGATTCAGGTTTGCATCTAAAATCTGCACCATTTCAGCAGATGCGCCTTTTTGTGGTCCAAATACAGCTGAAGCACCATTTTCACCGCATAATGGATTGTTCACATCACTGGCAATGATGATGGTGGTCTGTAATAAACGTGAATCAAGTTTTAACAAATCGATAGTTTTGACTTGATTAAGCCGACCACCACCTAGACTAACTTCATAATTATTTTGATCTAAAAATCGCACACCCAATGCTTGAGCCATGCCTGCACCGGCATCATTGGTCACACTTCCACCTAGACCGATAATGATTTTCTCTGCCTTAAGATCCAAAGCAGCTCGAATCATTTCACCTGTACCAAAGGTTGAAGTATTTAAAGGATTTCTTAAATGAGGCGGCAACAGTTGAATACCATTGGCTTTCGCCATCTCAATCACGGCTGTTCGAGTTTGCTCCACCCATCCAAAATATGTATGAATCTTTTGATGTGAAAGCGGTCCAGTGACTTCACATGCAATACGAACACCGCCCAATGCTGAAATCAGCGCATCCACTGTACCTTCACCTCCATCTGCCATGGGTACATGCAGACAAATCGCATCAGGCATAGACTTGTATATCCCTTTTTCCATCGCTAAGCATGCTTGTTCAGCAGTCATACTTTCTTTAAAGGAATCAGGTGCAAGAATAAAAGTCTTTGTCATGGCGATCCTAATCAGAAAAGTTTTAAATACAACATAACCATAATTTCCCTTTCTATAAATACTTCTCTAGTACTCTCAAACGTGGATCAAACTATGCAACGCATTAACCTTGGAAAAACAGCACCTGAACTTTATAACAAAGTCGCAGAACTTGATCAGATTGCATTAGCAAAAGTATATGAATCTGGTATTGCTGAAGGTTTTTCACACCTGCTTAAATTAAGAGCATCGCAAATCAACCAATGCGCTTTCTGTATTCGACTGCATACTCAAGATGCCATCAAGGCGGGTGAAAGCATAGATCGAATTAGCCTATTAAATGCATGGCGTGAAACTGAATATTTTCAAGATAATGAACGTGCTGCTCTCGCCTTAATTGAAGAACTCACTCTTATTTCTCATCAGCAAATCCCTGATGAAATTTATGCAGAAGCTCAAAAATACTATACAGAGGAACAATTAAGTGCGATTGAATGGCTAGGTATTGTGATTAATGCATGGAACCGTATTGCAATCAGCAGTCGCTATAGCGTTAAACCTTAAATATTTTAATGATATGAAAACTCTAATGAGCAGCTACCATCGCTTTTTTTATAAAGATAAAGCTACTGTGGATAAAATTAAGATTATCCACAACTCATTTTTAAAAATATTTTAAACCAAGTGAAGTAATTTTTTAGTCTACATTTTTTGGATTTAAAAATACGAATAGAGCATTAATGTTTCGTTTGGTTTTTAAATTTTTAACATAAAAGAAGCCGACTTGAGTCGGCTTTTTTTATTTCAGCTTATTTATTATTTCTTCCAGCCCAGCTCTTCTGCTGTTTTTGGATTAATCACTGTTTGATTAAGAAATTCTGGCATCACCGATTTGGTTTCTGAATACGCAATATGACCACCCATCAACTCTGCCTTCAACTGAGGATACAAAGGTTGTTGATTAGGATTAGCATAACCATCTGGATACTTGGGAAGACCCGTCAGCAAATCATATTTATCACTTGCACCTAATGCGTGTAATAACTCATGAACCAAAATAATGCGGTTTTGTTCGGATTGTCGTTTTGACGCAAATAGATTAATTGAGCCCATTCGACCATTTTGCAAAGCCGTGGAATGCTTCAATGACGATGTGGTCTTAGGGTCATAATAATTTAAAAATAAAGTGACTGATGGTGCACCATCCTGATTACTGTGTTGTTTCCAAGCATAGTAACGGAACTTCAAACTCCAGATAATGGTTTGCAATACAGACTCTGATTCAGGAACTTTAGGCGGCACTTGATTAAGTTCACGACCTAACTGGAAATAAACAGAAACAGGCTGATGACGATACTTTGCAGACATATCACGGATATAGTCTTGTGCATAACTCAGATCTTGGCTAGACAGACGCTGAATATAGTTTTGAGTCGATTGCTGTCCGTCAGCATTGATCGGATGCAAAAGGACAATGATTGGCTTATCCCAGTTTGGATTATAGTCACGCCAAACATTAATACCGACGATCAAGAGTATGATCAATAAAATTATAATTCTAAGCTTTTTCCACATATTCGCTTATCTCTTGTATTTTTGGCATCTAAAGTCATTAAGACATTGAAATGTTTATTTTAAGAAGATTAGATCATCTAGCCCACCAAATAAATGATAACTGGTTCACATTATTTCATAATACTAAAAATTATACTCGATATTTTTTCATTCATTTACAATAATTTATATTGATATTAAATCTTAACCTTTCTTTAAATGCTGATTTAATCATCTATTAATTTTTTAGTTTTACTACATCATTTTTTAGTTATATCTACACAATATTGAAAAATAGAAGCCATGTTCTTCATTTAATTCAAAGCAAAAAAATGCCGACCGAAGTCAGCATTTTAAAAAATTTTAAAGCATTAAGCTTCAGCCCATTTTCCATCTTGATAAACCAATGACCACTTGGTTTGTTTACCTTCAGGCGTTTCAGAACCAATATACTGCGCTTGGTTTTTACGACTAAATTTCACCAAAGTTGGATTACCATCAGGATCTTGATCAGGTGCATTTAAAATAAACTGATACTTTGGATCTAGCTGTTCTGCAACAGTTCTTAATTCCGCAACTTTCGGCGCACGTGTTTCACGTACTTTCGGGAATTTACTTGCTGCTAAGAATAATCCTGCTGCACCATCACGAAGGACAAAAAAGTCATCATGTTTGGTGGAACGTAGATGTTCCATTTTGATTGGATCAACACGTGGAGGCGCAGGCTGACCGCTCTTCAATACTTTACGTGTGTTATCACAGCTATTGCATGCAAAGTAAGGACCAAAACGACCTGTCTTCAACTGCATTTCGCCATCACATTTATCACATGGAATGGTCGGGCCATCATAGCCTTTAATTTTGAACTCACCTTCTTCAAGTTCAAAACCAGCACAGTCTGGGTTATTACCACAGATATGTAACTTGCGACCACCATCAATGACATAACTGTCCATTGCTGTTTCACAGATTGGACAACGCTTCTTCGACATTAAATCTGCGGTTTCAGCGGCATCATCATCTGAAAGTGCAGCTAAAGACTCAACAGGTGTTAAGTTTAATGTGCCTTTGCAACGCTCTTTGGGTGGCAAGTTATAACCTGAACATCCTAAGAAAACGCCTGTCGTACCCGTACGAATCTGCATTGGACGTTCGCATTCTTTGCAGTGCACAGCATTCACTTCAACAGGTTGATTACGGCGCATACCGTTTTCACCCTGAGCTGTGGTCAAACGCTTCTTGAAATCACCATAGAAGTTATCGAGTAATTCTTTCCAATTACGTTCCCCATCTGCCACTTTATCGAGCTGACTTTCAAGATCGGCTGTAAACGCATAGTTCATCAAGTTATTGAAGTTTTCATCGAGACGATCCGTCACGATTTCACCCATCTTCTCGGCAAAGAGACGACGGTTGTCAATTTTCACATAACCACGATCTTGAATCGTTGAAATAATCGCAGCATAAGTGGATGGACGACCAATGCCCTTTTTCTCAAGCTCTTTCACCAACGATGCTTCCGTAAAGCGTGCAGGTGGTTTAGTGAAGTGCTGAGATGGATCAAGCTTCTCAAGTTTGAGTACTTCACCGACTTTGACTGCAGGCAAGAGCACATCATCATCTGCTTTGTTGGCCCCACGAACCTTAGTAAAGCCATCAAACACCAAAGTACGACCTTTGGCTTTGAGTTCAACACCATTGGCATCGACTAAAATGGTTGAAGATAAGTATTCTGCTGGCGTCATTTGACATGCGACAAATTGACGCCAAATCAGTTCATACAAACGCTGAGCATCACGATCTACACCAACAAGCTGATCGCCACTCAGCGTCACACTAGAAGGACGAATCGCTTCATGGGCTTCTTGCGCGCCCGCTTTGTTGCCATAACGATTGGGCTTCGCTGGAATGTATTTTTCACCAAACTCAAGCTCAACATAATTACGCGCCATATTGACTGCATCATCACTTAAGAATGTTGAGTCAGTACGCATGTAGGTAATGTAACCCGCTTCATATAGACGCTGTGCCATGGTCATGGTTTTCTTTACAGAGAAACCTAAACGTGTACTTGCAGCCTGTTGAAGCGTTGAAGTGATATACGGTGCGCTTGGATTGACCTTGGTTGGCTTATCTTCACGAACTGCAACCTTATATTCGGCATCATTTAAAACACTCAATAAAGCATCAGTTTGGGCTTTATTTTGAAGTTTTAAGGTTTTACCACCTTGCTTAACTGCTTCTAAGCGAATCTTATCTTTTTTGGATTGCGTATCTGCAAAAACTTGCCAATATTCTTCTGGAACAAATGCACGAATTTCACGTTCACGTTCAACCACAAGTTTTGCAGCAACAGATTGCACACGACCAGCAGACAAGCCACGGGCAATTTTTTCCCACAGCAATGGTGAGATCATAAAGCCCACAATACGGTCTAAAAAGCGGCGTGCTTGCTGTGCATTGACTTTATCGGTATCAAGGCGAGAAGGTTGTTTAAACGCTTCTTGAATGGCATTTTTGGTAATTTCGTTGAAGACCACACGTTGATAACGTGATTCATCACCGCCAATCACTTCTTTTAGATGCCAAGCAATCGCTTCCCCTTCTCTATCCATATCCGTTGCGAGATAGATTTCATCGACTTGCGATGCGAGTTTTTTGAGCTCAGCGACGACACCTTCTTTGCCTGGAAGCACTTCATATTTTGCTTTCCAGTCATGTTCAGGGTCGACCCCCATACGATTGACCAATGCATTTTGTGCTTTTTCAGCTTTTTGTTCATCGGTTAATTTAGTACGGGTGGCGGTCTTCTTTTCTGTAGATTTTGATGAACCACCTGTGGGTAAGTCTCGTACATGACCGACAGACGATTTAACGATGTAATTCGAGCCTAAGTACTTATTGATTGTTTTCGCTTTTGCAGGCGACTCCACAATCACTAAGGCACGTTTTTTGCCAGCGTCAGGAGAGGTCGCTGTGGTGCTTTTGGATGTGGACCGAGGAGCGTTCGCCATAATGAACCGTTATTCCTATAAGATTGGTGTGTATATTAAAGTTCAGCTAATGAATGCAAATAGGCTTTCATATCTTCTAACTGTGTCGCTCTAAGGTCTATTTCTTCGTTCCAATAGAGGCCTACACAATTTGACTGCATATCAATAGCATAAATGCCCTTTAATGTAATCGGTAAATTATTAAATTTTTCATCGCCATGAATGACTTTTAATTTGTCATCTTCAACGATGGCACGCATCAATAACAAACGTCCTTCAGGGATGATGACACTATAGTAAGCAACCATACTGGCACGGCTTTCGGTTGCTTTTGGAATTTTTGTCCAGTCAGGTGCAACCACAAGTCGTGGATGTAGCGACATCTTTCTTGCTTTTTCACGCATGATGCCCAATGCTTTTTCACGTGGGTTCACACGTAGTCCAAAAATAGAGCCCAGCACGAAAATCACAATAACAACTGTGACCCAAATTCCAACATTATCCATAGTTCAACCTTTTTGTTCCTATATTAGAGTTGCATAAGCGCAATATAAAACGCAAGTTTAGAATGAATCAATTCGCAAAATTACACTATCTGGAATGAACGAAGCCTTTGTTTTATTCTTATTATTTTCATTTAAAACAAAAATGTATCCATTTTTCACTTTAGAAACCATAACGACTCTTCGTTTAGTATTATTGGTTAAATACAGTGTTTTATATTCTTTTGAGTCTAAAAATTTTTCGGCGTGTACCTGTCCTTGCTTACCAATATGAACAACCCAACCTAACCATGCGATGAACAGCAATAATACGAATGAGAATACTAAATATGATTTGAAAAAATTATGACTTCCCTCCCCCAGCCTACTTGAGGATTTTAAATACTGTTCATCCTCATTCACTTCCTTCACAACTTTAAGCAAATGATTTTCAAAAGCTTTAATCTCTTTTATTTTAATAAAAACACAGTGTGAAATTAGAAAAATTACGACAGGTAAAATTAAAAATGGCGATATAAAAAATACAAAAAAAGGAATGATCCTTTTTGATCCACCAAAAAATTCCCATAAGCATAACGAGCAAATATATATAAAATCATATACAAAAATTATTGCTTTAGGATATAAAACGAATGATACGGAGATCGCTAAAGATAGAATGAAACCTATAAAAATATTTAAATTATCCGAAATTACAACATATATAAAAAAGTCATAAAAGTTCAAATCAAATAAGGATACATTAAAGCCTAACTTATTTGATAATCCATCAATATACATTAGCCCTGCAAATGAAATAGAAATAGTAAAAAAAGTGACAACAAAAACTAGACGGCTAATTCGACTGAAAAAATGATCTATCATAATGTTTCTTGCCTTAAATTTAATTCAAGAACATCTCATGGCTATAAATCACATCGTGACCATTCCAATAAATATATCCCTTATCAATCATCTCTTTAAGTAATAATCGAACATCAGATTTAGGAAATAACTGTTCCAGTAAATCTCTCAACGCATAGATATCTTTGGGTTTGTCTGATTTCATTTGATTCAATTTACGAATCACTTCCATTTGTACAGGATCAATTTTTTCAAAGTTTTATGCAAATCACTTCGTACATTATTCACAACTTCGCTTTGCTGTAACTGAGCAAGCTCTTCAATCATTTGCTCAGGATTAATCTGTAGCTTGGACAAAAGTGCATCCACTTCAGCCAGCCTGCTATTGCCTAGCATGGAGTCATTTGGTAGATCAGTATCAGCTTGATTAAGATCAAGCTGTTGCCACTGCTTTAATACTTTTTTGCGAAATGAAATTTGATCACCTTCAGATTTAACAATTTTTAAGTTAATCAACATACCGATGAGTTGTTTGGTTTGAGTCGAGTCAACTTGCAATATACTCATGATGGAGTTTTTCAGCTTCGCCATCGAGCTAGGTTTACCCGTTGCCATCGCGATGACATCACAATATTTCTTAATCAATTGCAAATCAGGGTTAGCCAAAATAGTGTGCAATGGCGGTAAGCCTTTTTTAGCAGTCACTGTGGTTTTTTCAGTTTCGACTTGGATTAGACGACACGGAAAACCCGAAGCGACCAACATATCTGCCAAAATCTGACTGCCGTTAGCAGCGGAAACCACGTCAACATGAGACTCAGGCTCTCTCAAGGCTAAAAGTTGTCCAACCACCACCGCATATTCATACTCTTGCTCTGTGGCTTGCAAAGTATCCAAAATCACGATTTGACCACTGCTGACCCAAGTCGAAAACTCAGTTAAATCCGTGAGCGGACATTCAAATTTGTTTTCTCTGCTGAAGATATACAAAGTTGCATAATGCTCAAGAATATCGCGATAGAATTTTACTGTCGGGATATTACGCTCAAGATCCAAAAGTACAACTTTATTGTTCATAGTCATTTTTCAAAAAAATAGATTTAGAATGAAGCTATTACATCGAGCTTTACAAAAAAGGTCAAATATAATGCAGTGTCCGCTTAAAATAGCAGTTCAATAGCGACTGTGTTATTTTCGCTGTTGCTTAAACGCTGTTGAATCAAGGTATCTGTAACTCAATAGTGTGGCGGACGATCACTGCTTGGATCGAATGGCTCTACACCATCGGTTAAATGAAACACTTCAAAACGTTGATACAAAATTTTCATTTGTTTCTTTAAATCAGTGATTTCACGGTCCTGTAACGCAATTTGAATATTTAATTGATCAACTAATTCATCTAAAAATGCAATTCGGACTTGCAAATCTTCTATGGGTGCGGAAAATGGCGCCTGCTCATCTAGATTTTTTTGATTCGACATTATAAGTCCTCATTGGGGGATTTCAGGAAACATTATGGCCTATATTACTTTAAGGGACGTCCAGCTTGCATTCGGTGGACCCTTCCTACTCGACGGTGCCAATTTCAGTTTAGAACGTGGCGAACGAGTGTGTTTGATCGGCCGTAATGGTGAAGGTAAGTCTACTTTACTCAAGCTGATTGATGGAAGCCTCTTACCTGACACGGGTGAAGTCTCTTTGCAAAATGGCATCACCATTTCCATGCTTGCTCAAGATGTACCGATGGACTCTGGTCGTGTTGCAGATATCGTCGCAGATGGTGCAGGTGAAGCTGCAACGGTGATGCGAGCTTACCACGATGCAAGCGAAGCTTGTGTACTTGGTGATATGGAAGCCTGCGATCGCATGGGCGAGTTACAACACAAAATGGATCAATTGGATGGTTGGGCACTTGAAACTAAAGTGAATTCAATCCTCAGTAAAATGGGTTTAGACCCTGATGCTGATTTGGCTGATCTATCTGGTGGTCGTAAACGTCGTGTACTGCTTGCACGTGCCTTACTCACTCAACCCGACGTTCTACTGCTCGACGAACCAACCAACCATTTGGACGTTGAAAGTATTGAATGGTTAGAAAAATTCTTACTCGATCAAAACAACTTAACGCTGCTTTTCATTTCGCATGACCGTTCATTTGTGGACAGTATTGCAACGCGTATCGTTGAACTTGATCGTGGTATTTTGCGTAGTTACGACGGTAACTATTCACGTTATCTTGAGCTGAAAGCCATGCAAATGGAAGCTGAAGAAAAGCAAAATGCTTTATTCGATAAAAAATTGGCGGAAGAAGAAGTTTGGATTCGCCAAGGGATTAAAGCACGTCGTACCCGTAATGAAGGTCGTGTGCGTGAATTAAAGGCTCTACGTGAAGAATCTAAAGCGCGTCGCTCACAACAAGGCAAAGTGAGCATGGCAACGCAAGACGCCAACCGCTCTGGTAAGCTTGTCTTTGATATTGAAAACCTCAGTGTAGCGTTTGGCGACAATGCACCGATCATCAAAAACTTCTCTACCCTTGTGCTACGTGGCGATCGTATCGGTTTAGTCGGTGACAATGGTGTGGGTAAAACCACCTTGATCAAAGCCATTTTAGGTGAGCTTGAGCACGGTGGAACGGTTAAAACAGGTACTCAGCTCGAAGTTGCTTACTTTGACCAACTCCGTAATGCGCTTGATCTTGAAAAATCAGTCAAAGATAACGTATCTGAAGGCTCAGATTTCGTTGATGTTAACGGTGGACGTCGTCATATCTACAGCTATTTACAAGATTTCCTGTTCTCTCCTGAACGTGCGCGTACACCTGTAAAAGCGCTTTCTGGTGGTGAACGTAACCGTATTTTGTTGGCAAAATTATTGCTTAAACCATCCAACTTAATCGTGATGGATGAGCCAACAAATGACTTGGATATGGTCACTTTAGAGTTGCTTGAGGAAATGCTTGGTGGTTACAAAGGCACATTGCTATTGATCTCACATGACCGTGCGTTTATGGACAATGTCGTAACATCGACTTGGGTATTTGATGGTAAAGGTCATATCGATGAATATATCGGTGGTTACCAAGACTATTTAGAACAACGTCCAGATCAAACTGCTGTTGATCAAAAAAGTGATGTGAAAAAAGCATTAGCTAAAGCTGAAGCAAGTGCTGCCGCAGCTGCGCCTAAAAAAGCAAAACTGAGCTATAAAGATCAACGTGCTTTAGAGCAACTTCCTGCTGAAATGGAAGCTTTAGAGAAAGAACAGGCTGAAATCAACGCCAAACTTGCTGATGGTTCTTTGTTTGTTTCAAACAATGATCAAGCGATGAAACTGTCTGCTCGTCTTGCTGAAATTGATGAACAATTGCTTGAAAAATTAGAGCGTTGGGAAGAGTTAGAAGAGATGAGTAAAGGCTAAGTCTTTATTTACCTCTCAAACGAAAACTCCGCCTTCATGGCGGAGTTTTTTGATAAGAATCACTTTATGATTCCAAATCATTTATATTTTTTTTCAGCGTTAACTTACAACTACGCCCAAATCACTAAAATCGCAGCGATCACCACCAATCCCAATCCCCAGTGTTCCGCTTTCGCCAATTTTTCTTTAAAGAAATAAGCGGAGATTAACAGGCTAAATAAAATTTCAATTTGACCTAACGTTTTCACCACAGGCACACTCATTATACTCATGGCAGTAAACCATCCAAGTGATGCCAGAAAACTACACACGCTCACTTTAAAGGTGAGCCCTACTCTTTCCCACATCGCGATTAAGGTCTTTCGACTAAACAGACTTAAATATACCAACATACTGATACACTGAAATCCAATAACGGAAATCAAGACCCAAGCTGCACGGTGAAGGGTAGGAAGCATCGTGAGTTCCAGACTCGCTTCACGAACCAGTAATGACGTAATAGCAAAACATAAGCCACTTCCGATTCCGATCACTAAGGTTTTTAATGAAAAATCTGTAAAGCCATGCCCTCGACTAAGTAGGAATACGGCGCATGCCCCAAGCAATACGCCAAACCATGCCAGTAGTGACAAATGATCTGCAAGAAATACCACACCAATCATCGCAGCCAGAATTGCTTCACTTTTCGCAAGCCCGACCCCAATGGCATAATTCTTTTGTTTAAATAGATTCACCATCAAAGCGGTAGCGACAATCTGACTCATTCCAGCGATTAAAATATAGATCCAATACTTTGTCGTGAATGTCACCGTCGCTGTAACAGGTGAAAAATGATACAAACTCGTTAGATATATAACTGCAAATGGCAAAGCAAAGATAAAGCGAGCAAGGGTTACGCCCCATACATCGACGGTACTGCTTAGTTGTTTTTGAAATGCATTACGCCATGCCTGCATAAACGCAGCCATCAGGGTAAAAAGAATCCAACTGAACGCCATGTATGTTTCACTTTAATGTAGAGCTAAAATGAGTTTATGCCTTTAAAAATGGCATGACTAATCAAAAATTGCTTCAATATAGATAGCTGAAAGTTTGCTCAAATGGTGACTCAGCCACATCAATTGATGAACGTTGAACATCATTTTAAGAAATAGGCTTTCTCAACAGCTCTGCGATTAACCAATCCTTGAACAGTTTGACCACCTGCTTTGACCCATACATCGAATTGCTGACTTGCACCGATATAATCAGCTTGATTCAATAGCTTGAGTAAAGTCGAGTTTTTAAATGCACCTACTCCGATATTGTAAGTGAGTGACACCAAAGCATCGAATTGATTTTGTGAAAGTGGCACTTTTACTGATGAGCTGACGGCTTTTTCAAAACGCGCCAAGTCATGGTGCATATAGCACTTGGCTTGTTCAACTGAACATTGATCACTAATCTGAACTGGAACACCATTCGGATATACGGTTGTCCCAAATCCAATCGTACAGACACCTGCTTGATCATAATAGGCTTCGAGTTTTAGCCCTTCAAAGTTACTGATCAAATCAATACCCGATGGACTCAGCTGATTGACGGTGTCTTGAGCAAAACCATAGTTTTTAAGGTTTGAATCTGAATCAACAGCAACACCGATGTTTGTATTTGCATTATCGCTCTTCGGTTGGCTTGTTTTCGTCTGAGTAAACGCTTTGAAAAACAAGCTGATAAAATTTTTCCAGAAAAAATTCATAAATTTTACTCTAACGATTTATATCTTTAAGCATTGATCTGAATGCCAATACACCTAAAAGTTTGCGGATGCATTTCCTAGGTCTCTATCACCCTATCCTCATGTAATCACAGGACAACATCTGATTGTCAATGGTGGCTTAGTGAAAGACTAACGGCTCTACAAATTTCCTGCGAGAAAAGCCAACATCTTCAAAAAAACAATAACGTCACGCTTAATGATTTGGAAATCATGATGATGTCCACAGCCTACAGCTTTAGACTGGTTTACCGCTTTGACGTTATTTTTGAATAAGGCATCATTAACCATTGAGAAAGTAATCTTAAAACTTGATCGAACACTTTGAACTGTAAAATTGTACAAGTAACAACAGATAAAAATAATGACAATAAAATCAGGCTGAACTGCGAAGTGTTAAACGCGCTCATATAATATTTCATGACATGCGCGACTCCCATCACCACCAATCCATGCAACAAATAAACGGGTAATGTATATGTACCCAATGTTGTCCAACGATTTTCAAAAAGCTTAACCAGTCCCAACAGCGCATAAATGCCTACGCCCGCAAGGCAAATACATAACAGTCTGATTCCGACTCCAACCCAAGGTTCAACCTTCAATTGCTGATAGCTTAAACTGCCATAAAGCCAATATTGCGAAAGATCAAGTCGAAACAATAATCCAAGTAGTCCTAACATCAATCCAATGCCAAAAAATGGCGCAAAACGTTGTTGTTTAACGTTTAAAATCCAATCTTTACCATGTATAGCTCCTGCCACAAAGAAAGGCAGAAAAACCAATATTCGCCCGACTGAATAATCATAGTTATTCCAGGGTGAAAATCCGATCAGAAGTGACAATCCAAGTGCAATCCACACAGGAAATTGAGTTTTAATTAAAAAATGAGTGATGAATGTCCATGCCACCATGCCCATCAGATACCATAAAATCCAATAAGGACGCTGAAATACATTGAATCCACTCCACTTCATCTCACCCGACAAAAAAGATGTAAATAAGGGATAAATAATTTGAAAAGGCAGATAAAGAGATAAAAAGAAAACAATATTTTTAATATAGTTTTGATCCTTGAATAACATCCCCGAAATAAAGATGAAAGCAGGCATATGAATCAAATAAATGAGGCTCAGTAATGATCTACTCGTCTCAAACTGCCACCCAACAAGACGCTCAAGAAAGTGACCGAATACCACAAGGAAAATCAAAACCGCTTTACTGGTGTCCAGATAATGATCACGCATGGTAAGAACTGAGTTAAAGATTCAATTCTATCTTAAACCAGACTTCATTCGATGATAAAACTAGACCACTGATTTTGAATTTGATCTAATCATTGAGATCTGTTTTATATCAAAAACAGCTTCATGCTAAACTCAGTCACTACATATTTCTAGATTTTTAAACAAGATGAGTCAAGAGCACACCTATACGCCTGGTGAATTTCAATGGTCATTCCTATTGCCAAAGTATTGGGGCGTTTGGATTGGCATTATTTCTCTCATGTTGTTGGCAATTCTACCGTGGGCGATTCAGCATCGTTTAGCACGTGTATTGGGCAATACTGCTTTTAAATCGTTAAAGTCACGTCGTAAAACGACTGTACGTAATTTAGAAGTGTGTTTTCCTGAATGGTCTGCTGAACAAGTTCAGGACAATGCTCGCTTGGTATTTGTCGATCAAATGCTTGGTGTTTTTGAAACCCTTAATGCATGGTATAGCCCGAAATGGTTTAAAGGTCGTGTCAGTATTGAAGGACTTGAACATCTCCAAAAAGCACAAGCTGAAGGTCGTGGTGCATTACTCCTTGGTACACATTCAACATTACTCGATGCGGGTGGTTATGCCTGTGCTCAATTCTTTGATCCAGATGTGGTTTATCGTCCGCAAAATAATCCTTTACTGGATATGCTGATTTATCGCTGTCGCGCAACGATCTATACCCATCAGATTGATCATGATGATATGCGTGGCTTGATCCGTCATTTAAAGAATGGACGGGCGATTTGGTACAGTCCGGATCAAGACTTCGGCTTAAAACAAGGCGTCATGGCACCATTTTTTGGTACTCCTGCTGCGACAGTGACCGCTCATCGACGTTTATTAAAAATGACCAAAGCAGCAGCGATTCCACTGTATTTTTATCGAGATGGTGACATTTCAAATCCGCAATACAAAATATTGGTAGAGCCTGAATTAGACCATATGCCGAGTGATGATGAGCTTGCTGATGCGACGCGTACCAATCTGATCATTGAACGCCAACTTCGTATCGCACCCACGCAATACATGTGGTTTCATCGTCGTTTTAAAACTCGCCCTGAAGGCTATAATCAGATTTATTGATACTATATTTCAAAATCAATCTAGAATGAATAATACAAAAATATAAAATCCAGAATCAAAAAGCCCACTTGCGTGTAATGCCGGTCAGTTAAGAAATTGACTGGCATTTTCTTGGATATTTCTGTGGTTTTGTTTTAACAACTCTAGGGCATTTTCTCTGCCTCTTTTCAGGTAAAACATACATTTTTGAATTCTCTAATAAATAATCTAAATGCTTTGGTAAATTCCCTGCTGATTCTAAAGGAGCATGTCTCAATATATTGATCATGCTTATTGATGCAATATGAAAGCTGATTCTCAAGGGGCTTACTTTGGCATGACGAGCCTCCCAGTAATACTTCTAACGTTGTATTTAATTTCTTGGCTCTAATTGAAACTGGCATCCTGATATGGGCGTCATATTTTGAATGGCGCGTTATGACTTCATACTGTAAATTATCTTTGACCTCATCAGACAATGACTATTGCTCGCTTGTGATTGCCAGCCCATCAGAAAGTCAGCTGAAAAATAAGCTCGATCAAAAAGTGTGACACTGCTTGATGGAACATGTAATTGATGTGCCAAAGTGAGTTCACCTTGATCCATGCTGCCTAATTTAGCGTCTATTATTTCATGAGTATGGGTATTGACCAAACAGGTTGCTCTGATTTGAGGATAAGGGGCTATCGCAGTTTTACCTTTAGACGAACCAAAATGGTTAAAATTTTCCTCTTTATGTGGCATAGACCAAACCACTCCATCCACTGCACAAATTGTGAGATCATGAAAGGTTGTTGCTTGCAGTTGCGAGTCTTTAAACCATGCTTGGCTTAATGTTGAGAATAAACTACTCATGGGCTCTAAGCCTAAACGTTGTCTTGCTTGCACTGATGCGCTAGGAACACCATATTGAGTTTCACCAAAAACAAGCTGTAATTGTTGTACAACATACCAAATGGGTTGGTCACGAAATAAAGCAAGTCCAATAACCAACCAAACCACATATTCAGCAGGTAGCTTTCTTTTTCTAATAGATGCTTTACCTGTTTGATTTACACAATCTTCAATCCAATTTAAATCAATCAGTTCTTTAAAATGAGAAAGTGAAGGTATTGTTTGTTGAAGTGTTAAATCTAAATTCTGAGATAAATTCATAAAAAAAATGAGTGTATTGACATACACTCATTTTTACAACATTTCAGTATTTTTTGCTTAACTGATCAGCATTACAACTTACATTGGGCTTTTTTGTTGCGACCCTAAGAAATTAAATAGGGTACTGATTTAAGTCATCCAACGGATTGACAGGTTTAACATATAATGCATTTAGCATATCTTGATTATAGGATGTGCTTGATGCTGGTTCATTTGCTGGCTGAGGTTCATTTTCACCTACACCTGCTAAAGCTAAAATGTCATCCACACCACCACTCACCGAATCACCACCGAATAAATCTTGTTCACTCAAATGACTAAATGAAGAAACAGGTAACACTTCATCTTGAGAATAAGCAGCTAAGGATTCATCAGATAATAAGCTGTATATACTTCCTGATCCTTGTCCTTGATCGCTCACAACGACTTCATTCCAGTCTTCAAGTTGGGCTGTAACATTCAAAGTTTCTGTAACTCCATTTGAACGCTCGACCAAAACTGTGAATGTATCACCACGATTTACATCAACAGTCTCACCATTATCAATAAAACCTTTATCATTGAAAATGACTGCACCCCATGAGTTCAATACTGATTGAGTAGCACCGGTTGCATCATGTGTAATGGTGACATTACTACCAACATCAACAGTGAAAGCCAAATCCATGAATGCGTCAGAAGCATTCTCATTTTGACTATTCACAATTGGTGTATAACTTAATTGTTGTGCTTTTTTTGCTTCATTATTAAAACTGATTGGCGTAGAAACAATCTTTCCATCTTTCATATAATTCAGAAGCGCATCTGTATTAAAGTCGATGGTTTCTAAAGACCTATTGGCATTGAAATCATCAAACTCTGTTTGAGAAACTGGCTTTGATCCATTCAGAATTTCTAGTTTTTTATTTAAATCAGAAATACTCAATTTAAAGTTTGCCTTACCAGCATCAACAATCGTTGCATTGTATGTGGCCTTTCCACCACCAATTAAACTAACCACCAATTCAACTTCATCACCATCTTTAAGATTGGTGCTCAATGACAGTTCATACAAGCCATCAACTACGTCACCACCAAATGTCTGATCAATTTTATATGAAATATTTCGGTATACGACATTTTCACTAGGATCACTTTCATTACCCTCTCTGTCAGTGGCTACAGCATAATAAGAATCGCCTGAAATTAACTTGTAATAAGGGGCTAAACTATATTTACCATCGGCATCTACAATGGTATCCGCAATGATTTGACCTCGAGCGTTATAAATTGAAATACTAGATTTTGCTTCGGCTAAACCTGATAATATTTCTCCCGCCTCCCCTATTTCTAAAGTAGGTGTATCGGGTGCTGTCACATCACCCGTTGAGACAAAGATAGTGTTAGATTTTTCTTGATCACCCCATAGTTCGGTAGTAACTACTGCAATATAATCACCGCCACCCGCTGTGGCTAACAAACTCCAGTTCCCGTTAACCACATTAGTACTACCGATTAAATCACCTCTCTTACCATTAGTTTGTTCAAAGACTTCGACAACACCATCTTCGTCACTTGTTCCTGTAAATTGCCCATTTGAATACTCAATAGTTACATCAAATCGCACAGGTGGGTCAATTCCAATGCTTGGCTTTGTATCAGGGGTAAATGAATACCCTTGCTCTTCTACACTTAAACCCACTGTAGGTGCCTCAATTTCAGCTAAATTATCAATTATTAAAGCAAATACTTTCTTAAAATAACTTGATTCCGAATAATTTTTTGCTCCGTCGATAGCGAAAATTTCAAATCGGCTATCACTTTGAGCGGATAAATCTATTGAAAACTCACCCTCTTGATTTGCTGTTGTCGTTAGACGCTCCCCCGTGTCCATATTCTTGATCACAACTGTTGTATTCGCTTCTGAGGTACCAGAAAGAATATGGTTTTGGTCGAGTGTGAAGGTAGGTGTATTTGGGGCTTCATTGTGATAAAAGGCTACAGATTCAGACTTGTTCGCGCCTAAGGTTTGATACACATACCCAATTTTGGATTCATCCACTGTATTCGGGATTGTCCATTTTCCATTTGCATCAGCAACAGTCGATGTTTTAACCCCTTTGTTGTTAACCAAGGTAACGACAGCATCTATAAGAGCTGTACCACTTATTGCTGTTTCAGAGACGCTTTCAATCACGGGTGTATCGATTGAAGCATGCCCTAAGATGGTAAATTTGTCAGAGACTTTATTTACCCAAACTTTTTCACCATTACTCAGTGTTTCTTGCACACGACCTTCAACCAAAATACTGCCAAACGGAGAGTCTTTCAAAGGGTTTGACGGGAAAGACCAGGAACCA
The DNA here is from genome assembly GCF_059515865.1 of Acinetobacter sp. CY73. Lineage (NCBI taxonomy): Bacteria > Pseudomonadati > Pseudomonadota > Gammaproteobacteria > Moraxellales > Moraxellaceae > Acinetobacter > Acinetobacter sp. CY73. Next base: position 150,954 of record NZ_JCAKMZ010000003.1, read on the forward strand.
TCAGCATTAACTGTTGTTGTGCCCACATCGTTGCCGTTTGCATCATAAATAGTGACTTTTTCAGGGACGGTCTTATCATTTTGTTCTACAGTCCCACTTAATAACTCAGGTGTATTTTGTAGGATTATTGGTTTAGGAAAATTGGTTAGATTAATGCCATCAATACCTGCAAGAGAAGCTAACCATTCTTCTTCTGTCCCGGTGTAACCCTTATCCACAGCCAACTCAAATGCTGATTTGCCATCTAAACCATCTTTACCATCTAGACCGTTGCTACCATCTTGACCTGCAAGCGCTGCTAACCACTCTTCTTGTGTTCCGGTGTAGCCACTTTCTACTGCCAACTCAAAGGCCGATTTGCCATCTAAACCATCTAGACCGTTGCTACCATCTTGGCCTGCAAGTGCGGCTAACCACTCTTCTTGTGTCCCGGTGTAACCACTTTCTACTGCCAACTCAAAGGCCGATTTGCCATCCGCACCATCTTTACCGTCAATGCCGTCTTTACCATCTAGACCATTGCTACCATCTTGACCTGCAAGTGCTGCTAACCACTCTTCCTGTGTCCCGGTGTAGCCATTTTCTACTGCTAACTCAAATGCTGATTTGCCATCCGCACCGTCTTTACCATTAGTACCGTCTTGGCCTGCAAGTGCTGCTAACCACTCTTCCTCTGTCCCGCTGTATCCATTTTCCACAGCAAGCTCAAAGGCTGACTTTCCATCAACACCATCTTTACCATCTAAGCCGTTGCTACCGTCTTGACCTTTAAGTGCGGCTAACCACTCTTCTTGTGTCCCGGTGTAGCCATTTTCTACTGCCAACTCAAAGGCCGATTTACCATCCGCACCATCTTTACCATCTAAGCCGTTGCTACCGTCTTGACCTTTAAGTGCGGCTAACCACTCTTCTTGTGTCCCGGTGTAGCCATTTTCTACTGCTAACTCAAATGCTGATTTGCC